>JARKPE010000139.1 GCA_029975415.1 Dysgonamonadaceae bacterium
CAGATTTCTGTTCGTCAAAACGTCAGCTTTGCTGATGGCTTCTTTCAGATTTGCGGTCGCCCGCAACACCCTTGCCATTCGCTAATGTTTCTTGTCAACTCGGCACATACAGGAACTCGCATCCTGCAAGCTTAATACCATACCTGACATACTAAAAAAGCGCTGCCTAAATTTTGAGACAGCTCCTTAGATTAAAAATTCCCCAAATTTCGGTGATCACTGTGCGGCCATTCAGTTCTTTTCAGCGGAATATTCATTCCTCCGGTCGATTCGAGCCAGTTATACAATTCGTGATTCAACGCTTTTATTGTATCCTGATATGCAGGATCGGCAATAAGATTGTGCATTTCGTCGGGATCGTTTTTCAGATCATAAAATTCGTTTGTATCCCAAATTCCATGATAACGAATATATTTATAGCGATCTGTACGAACTCCGTGCATGGTTGGCGTTTGAGGAAATTCATGCTCCCAATAATATTCGTAAAAAATTTTGTCGCGCCAAGTGATATTTTCTCCGAGTAAGAGTGGTATGAACGATTCTCCCACCATTTGTGGAGTCTTATCCAATCCTGCACATTGCATCAGGGTGGGAGCTATATCGATATTCTGAACCATTTTTTCGACGACCTCACCTCCGGCGAAAAGTCTCGGAGCCCAAACCAGCATCGGCACCCGTACCGATTCTTCATAAAACTGTCGTTTGTCTATTAATCCGTGTTCACCCCACGCAAAACCGTTGTCGCCCATGTAAATGACGATCGTATTCTTGTCCAATCCGTTTTCAACCAGATAATCGAGCACTGCACCTATACTTTCGTCCACTGAACGAAGCGTTTCGCAATAGTTGCGCACTTGCGTTTCCCAAGGTCTGCCGTGATAGGAATAATCGACACCGTGCCAACTTTCGCGCTGATTTTTCACCCAGTTGGGCATCATGTTTTCGCCATAAAAATCTTTTCCCGAAGCGGCCTTACCCGTAATGCTGTCGATGGTTGGAGGCGTGGTTATCCCATACTTCGGAGTATTAAAGGAAGCGGGATATACAAGTGGTTTGTCTTGATAACTTCCTTTGTGTCGCTTTGCAGGTTGAAAATTGTCGTGCACTCCTTTGTGCGAAAGATAAACCATAAACGGCTGATGATTTTTACTCTGTTTATCGATAAAATCGATGGCATGCTCCGTGAGCAAGTCTGTTATGTATGTGCTATCGGCATATTGAATCCACTCTCCGTTTGTGTTTAGTCGCGGATTGTAATATTCGCCTTGGCCTTTGAATGCTTCCCAATAATCGAATCCGGGTTGTGGCTCGCCCGAATCGTTTCCCATGTGCCATTTACCGAAAAAAGCAGTTTTGTATCCTGCTTTTTGTAAGTATTCGGGGAAAAAAGTCAATCCATCGGGTAGTGGAGCCGTGTTATCTACCACTTGATGCGAATGCGAATACATTCCGGTGAGAATCGATGCGCGGCTGGGAGAGGATAGCGAAGTGGTTACGAATGCGTTTTTCATCCATGCGCCTTCGTGAGCCATTCTGTCCATCGATGGTGTTTGCAACCAGGGGACTTTACCTACAAATCCCATATAATCGTAGCGATGATCATCGGAAATGATGAACACAATGTTCATCTTTTCCCCGATTTTTTTTTCTTGGCTGTTCGTTTTACCGACTTGTTGTGCCTGCAAATTATAGCCGTTTAATGTTAGAGGAATAGATAGATAGCTTAAAAACTTGCTGTTCATAAGAAGAATTTATCGTTGTTATAAATAATTAGCATTATTTCTTGTGGCTAGTGAATAATGGAATGGAAATGAACTCTCAAATTTAAAAAAAATCGGGAAATTCCATCTATCTTTATAGCCGAAAAAATAATTTATAAGGTAAGTATTTGTGAGTAAAACTCCCCTGTTTTGCCGAAGTATGCACGGTATTCTGATATTGTCTAACGTTATCTACAAGCGACGAAAACAAATGCAGGAGGTATTTTACTTTAAAAAGACAAAAAACAAGAACGATAAAATATACATCCACTGAACAAACAACGCATTTGCAAACCACACTTGCCGACACACCACTAAAATTTGATACCTTTGTGATTATAAATTCGGATAACCTATGCAGATTCCACTGAACCGATTTGAGCAATATATCGACGAAACCATACTGAAACGTGGTTTGCAGTATTTCAAAAAAGGACATGTACATGAGCCTGAAGAGATAAGTCCCGGTGTGTACGAAGCTATTGTTGAAGGTACCGAAGATTATATCGTGCAACTTACTCTTAAAAACGGTATCATTACGGAGCATGTTTGCGATTGTCCCTACGATTTCGGTCCTGTATGCAAGCATGTGGCCGCCGTAATTTTTTATCTGCAACAGGATGAGTTGGAATTGAACAATAAAACGAAAAGAGCAAAAACAAACCAAACGTCTAAACCTGTAAAACGAAAGACGGTTGCCGAGCAAGTTGACGAGCTGCTCGAAAAAGCGACACACGACGAGCTAAAACAATTTGTGCGTGAGCAGGCATTACAAAACGCATCGTTCCGGAATTTGTTCTTGTCGTCGTTTGCCCAACACAATTCCAATGAATCGAAAGAACTGTATGTAAAGCAGGTGAAAGCGATACTTAAAGCCGCCTCCGACAGAGATGGTTTTATCGACTGGTCAGCTTCGAGGCTTGTTGGCAAAGCAGTTGACAACCTTTTGGAATCGGCTCGCAAACAAATTGATAACCGCAACTACAGAAGTGCTGTTTTTATTTGTACTGCCGTAATGGAACAAATGACCGAAGCCCTGCAATATGCCGATGACAGCAATGGTGAAATTGGCGGGAGAGTTGAAGTTGCATATGAAATACTCTATAACATAGCCTTGGAACAATCATCCGAAGAAATCAGAAAACTGATTATCGAATATTGTTTTACTTCTTTCGACAAACAAATTTATTCAGGTTGGGATTGGCATACCGATATTTTACGTCTTGCTGCTTTGCTTTTAAAAACAGAAGAAGAAACCGAGCGTATTTTTAAACAAATCGATAAAGCCCAAAGGTCTGATTATGAGATGGAAAGAATTCAAAACATCAAGTACGAGATCTTGTTAAAGACTAAAGGTGAAAATGCTGCAGAGAAATATCTTGAACAGAATATTACAAATTCAGAATTAAGGCGAGTAGCTATTCAAAAAGCGCTGGAAAAGAGAGATTTTGAGAAAGCTGCTTCATTAGCCGAAGACGGAGTGAGTTATGATTTGAAAGACAGACCCGGCTTGGCAAAAGAATGGTACGACTGGTTGCTAAAAATAGCACAAGCCCAAAACGATTCCGAAAAAATTATCGAATATGCACGCTTGCTGTTTATTGACAATTTCAGGAAAGAACAGGATTATTACACGATCATGAAACAACAGGTAAAACCTGAAGAATGGAACGCATTTGTTGAAG
This sequence comes from Dysgonamonadaceae bacterium, assembly GCA_029975415.1. Taxonomy (GTDB): domain Bacteria; phylum Bacteroidota; class Bacteroidia; order Bacteroidales; family Dysgonomonadaceae; genus Seramator. The sequence goes on from JARKPE010000139.1 coordinate 3,446, forward strand.
CGATTATAAAGGACATTAAAACGAGTAAACGATGGTTTGATGATATTAGCTTAATTGCAAGTATCTTCATAAAGGAAGAATGGTGGGACAGACTTTTGGAATTGGTTAAAAAGTCACCCAGTTTAAACACAATTGACCGTTACGAGATATATCTTTCTCAAAGTTATTCTAAGGAATTAATCGAATTATACGCAAACGGGATTCTGAATTACATGAAAAACAGCATGGGAAGAGACCATTACCAAAATGCGTGCAGATATATCCGAAAGATTATTAAAATGGGAGGAAGAGGCAAAGCAAACGAAATTATTTCCTACCTGAGAACCGAATATCCCAAAAGAAGAGCATTAATGGAAGAATTGAATAGGATATGAATCATGTGAATTTATGTATATGTATTTGTTGTTGTATTTACATTTTCACATTTTCCACGAACATCCCATAGCCCACGAATTTATTCGTGGGTAATCGGAGAATTCGAAAATATGTAACCGTTTCAACGGTTTAAAATATTTGAAACGCAATGAAAATTTTACATACTTCCGATTGGCATTTAGGGAGGACGCTTTATTCCAAAAAAGAACGGCAGGAAGAGCATACTGCATTTTTAGCATGGTTGCTCGGGACGATTCGGGAACATGCGGTTGACTTGCTGCTCATAGCCGGCGATGTGTTCGACACGGCATCACCGAGCAGTGCGGCTCAAAAAATGTATTACGACTTTCTGATCAACGTACGCAAAGCGGGTTGCAAAAATGTGATTGTTGTAGGTGGCAACCATGATTCGCCAAGTTTCCTGAATGCTCCCAAAGACATTTTGGCTGCACTGAACGTATCGGTCATTGGTAATGCTACTGAAAATCCTGAAGATGAAATGATTGTCATCAAGGACAGGCAGGAAAATCCAATTGCCATTGTTTGTGCGGTTCCTTTCCTGCGAGAACGAGACATCAGTCGTTTTACGGAAGGCGAAAATTATTCCGATCGTTCGAAGCGAATCAACGAAAACATCAGAAAGCACTATGAAGCGATAGCTCAACTTGCCGAAAACAAACGAAGAGAATTGGGAGTAACCATCCCGATTATAGCAACCGGACATTTGCCGGTAGCAGGAGGAAAAAGAAACGACGACGATGGCGTGCGTGAAACCTACATCGGAAATATCGAAGCGGTTGGTAATGACATTTTTCCCGACACGTTCGATTACGTTGCACTCGGGCACTATCATATTCCGTCGGTTATCAAAGACAACATTCGCTATTGTGGTTCGCCGATTCCGATGGGTTTTGGCGAATCAGGACAAAAGAAGCTGGTGTATCTCATTGAATTGAATGAGCAGAGAAGCATTGAAACCATTGAAATTCCTGTTTTTCAACAATTGGAATCTATCGTCGGCGACAAAAACTTCATTGCCCGACGTTTGTCGGAATTGAAAAAATCCGATTCATCCGTTTGGGTGGAAGTGATTTACACCGGTGATGAAATTTTTCCCGATTTGTCTTCGTGGGTGAACGAACAAATTGCCGATTCGAACATCGAAGTGCTCAAACTTCAAAACCGTCAATACTTGAACGAAGTTTTAACACAAGTCGATACCGCCGGTTCGCTGGAGGAGCTCAACGAAATGGAAGTTTTCGACAAACTATTGGAAAAAAGCAGCATTTCCGACGAGCAAAAAACGGAATTGAAAGCATTGTACAAAGAGATTGTTGACGGATTACGACTTCAAGACATCGCCTTATGAAAATTTTGAAACTCAAATTCAAGAATATCAATTCGCTGTCGAGCGAAAACGAAATTGATTTTACCCAACCTGTTTTCACCAACGAAGGACTTTTTGCCATTACCGGAAAAACAGGAGCAGGCAAGAGTTCCATTCTGGATGCCATTTCGCTGGCTTTGTACGGTAAAACACCGCGTGTGGAAATTTCGGGCAACGAAAATGCCGTAATGACAAGAGGCGAGAAAGATTGTTATGCGGAAATTACGTTTGAAGTCAACGGCAAAATATCGAAATCGAGCTGGAAACAGGAACGCACACGAACGGGGAACCTGAAACCGGTGATTCGGCAGATTTCCGATTCCAACAACAAAATCATAGCCGACCAACTACGTACCTGCGATACAAAAATCGTCGAAATTCTCGGGTTGACCTTCAATCAGTTTACCAAAGTGATTTTGCTTGCGCAAGGAAGTTTTGCTGCATTTTTGGAAGCGGACAAAAATGATAAGGGCGAACTGTTGGAACAAATCACGGGAACTGAAATTTATGGAGCCATTTCGAGAAAGGTCTTTGAACGAAGCAAGACGGAAAAAGAGAAATTGGATAAGGTCTTGTTTGAACTCGAAGCCATTAAAATTCTTTCGGATGATGAAATTAAACGTTTGAACGAAGAAATCACTGCTTTTGAAACGGAAAAAACGCAGTTGGATGAGGAGTTGCAAAAAATAGAAACTGCGAAGAAATGGCTTTCGGATTTGGAGAGTTTGCGAAAACAAATTGATGAAGCCAAGCAAAAATTGCCCGAATTGGAAGCAAGAACAAAAGCAACGCAAGAAGCTTTCATCGCTTCGGATGAGGCGTTAAAGTCGATAAAAGCGAAACAGCAAGAAAATGAACCACTTTTCAAAAAAGTCAGAGAGTTGGATACAAAAATCTCGGAGAAAGATAGATTGTTGCAACCTATTCTCACAGCCATTTCGAATTTGACCGCTAAGATCAAGCGATTAATGCAAACCATCGAAACACAAGATGCCGATTTGGGAAAAGCGGAAAAATTGTTGGAAGAAAAACATAAATGGGCTAATGAACATCAGAAGTACGAAGAACTGGTTTCCAACTACGCTGCGATTGAAAATGAAAATCATCAATTGATCGCTTCGTCGAAAGAAATTGAAAATCTGAACGCTGAAATCATTCGTTTGGAGAAAGATTTATCGTCGAAAGCATCTGCGCTTCAACAGGCAGTAAAAGTTTTCACAGAAAAAGAAAAGAATTTGGCAGCGAAAGCGGAAGAGCTCGAAACCAGAAAAACGGAATATGCATCGATATTGGATGGAAAGGAACTTTCCCAGCTTCAATCGGAAAAAGAAAATATTTCCGGTCTTTACAATCAAATCAAGAATCTGATTCTGGTTGAACAGTCCATTATTGTCAATCAAAAAGAAATGAATGATTTTGATGAAAAAGTAAGGCAACTTGATTCCTTAATCAAAGAGCTTTCCGAGAAAATTGAAAGCGATAAAAAAACAATTGACAGTCTGGATCGTCAAATCAATTTGCTGGAGGAAAACATCAAACTGACAAAGACCATCCAAAGTTTGGATGAACTTCGTCACACGCTCAAGGACGGAGAGGCATGTCCGCTTTGTGGAGCGTTGGAGCATCCGTTTGCTCGTGGCAATGTTCCACAAATGGGCGAAAAGGAAATTGAATTGCAAAATTTAAAAAAGCAATGGCAAGAAATAACCCAGACCGTTCAACAAAACGAAAAAAATCTTGCAAAGCATAATTCGGATAAAAAGAATGCCTTTGAAAATAAAGCAAAAGAAGAAAAACGTTTGTTGGATAACATTCAAAGACAAAAGGAAATACTTGCTGAAATAAAAAATAGACGGGCTGACTTTACGATTCCTGCCGGAGAAAACAAAATTGAAAAACTGAATGAAATGCTGGCGCAGTACCATTACGAACTTCAGCAAATTACCACTGTCATCGAACGAGCTGCAAATTGCGAAAAACAACTGGTAAATCTTCGAGACAAGGAAATTCCTGCGTTGCAGGGAGAAAAAGAAGCAGCACTGAAATCAAAAAATGAAGCCGAAACCGCTCACAAATTGGCTGAACAACAATTGAAGGACAAACAAGGATTGGCAGCCACTGCAAAGGATAAATACGAAAAGGAAAAAGCTTCTTTGTGGATTAAATTCCAGAACTATGACGTTGAAAATATAACTGCGCTGAAAAAATGCCTCGATGCCTGGAACGAGAATAAAAAACAAACCGAAGAACTAACAAACCGAATCACTATCCTAAAAAGCGATATTGCTCTCAATAAAAAAGAATTGGAAAATATGGGGAAATTGCTTGCCGATAAGCAAAACGAAAAGCAGCAGATTAATTCGGAAAAGCAAACACTTTCGGATCAACGGAAAGAAATCTTCGATGAAAAATCGGTTGAGGAAGAAGAAAATCGTTTGAAGAGAAGACTTGAAGCAACCGAAGCGACAAGAGCAAATTCGGAAAAAGAAAAGAATGACGCAAATACCGAATTTGAGAAAAACAAGGCCATTGTGTCCGAAAAAGAAAAAGAGTGGGTAGAAAAGCAAGCACAAAAGATTACGGAAAAATCCTACGAAGAACTTCAAACTGAAGGAGACGAAAGGAGAAGGAAGGCAGACGAATTATCTCAAAAAATCGGAGCAAACAAGCAAACCTTACTTGCCAATGCCCAAAATTTAAAGATCAGTGGCGACAAACTCAAGGAAAAGGAAAAACAGCAGGCAATTTCCAATCAATGGGCAAAACTGAACGAGCTGATTGGTTCCAGCGACGGGAAAAAATATCGCAACTTTGCTCAGGCATTGACTTTTGAACATTTAATCGGTTTGTCGAACCGGCAGTTGCAAAAAATGTCCGACCGCTATCTGCTGAAACGTTCTGGTGATAATATAAATCCATTCGAATTGTCGGTGATCGATAAATTCCAAAACAGCGAAGAGCGGACGGCTCAAAACCTTTCGGGAGGTGAAAAATTTATTGTCTCTCTTTCGCTTGCCCTCGGTTTGGCCAATATGGCAAGTAAGAATATGCGCATCGACACCATGTTTATCGACGAAGGCTTCGGAACACTCGATTCCGACTATCTCGACGTAGCTCTCAATGCCCTATCGAATTTGCAAAGCGAAGGAAAAATCATCGGCGTCATTTCCCATTTGACCGAGCTGAAAGAACGAATTTCTACCCACATCGAAGTAGTTCCAATGGGTAACGGACACTCACGGATTCAAATAACGAATTGAAAAACATCGGTGGGAAATAAAATCCGTAAAAATATGAATGCAAATACATTCCTACGCTAGCGGAAGGATACAAATTATAAATTATCTGCGAAAAACATTTCTGATAATTGGTTTCACGAGCAATCTACGCTCGTTAATTTTTTCGCCGATGAATTCATAAATTGATAAATCATCGACTCATTAATTCATCAACTCTATATGCCGATTGGAAATTATCATGTAAATTTGCAGCCTAAAACCCAAATAGGAATAGATTTATGATAACAGCAGACCAACTAAAAGATGTGTTGGAGCGCGAGCAAGCGCTGAGGGGGTATCTTTGACATCGATGCAAAGACTATTCAACTCGAAGAGGAAGAACTGAGAACTCAGTCGCCCGATTTTTGGAGCGATTCCAAAGCGGCTGATGCTCAGATGAAAGTAGTGCGCGAACTGAAAGGATGGATACGAGATTATAATGAAGTGAAATCGGCTACGGACGAGTTGCAACTTGCCTACGATTTTGTGAAAGATGGTGTCGTTACCGAGGAAGAAGTTGATGCAGCATACCGCAAGGCGATCGATTTGATAGAAAATCTCGAGCTCAAAAATATGCTTCGCAAGGAAGAGGACAAGCTCGGTGCAGTGCTGAAAATCAATGCCGGTGCCGGTGGTACAGAAAGTCAGGATTGGGCGTCGATGTTGCTCAGGATGTATCAACGCTGGTGCGAAAGCAAAAACTATAAAACTACCATTACCAACTGGCAGGATGGTGACGATGCCGGCATCAAGACTGCTACGCTGCAAATAGAAGGCGAGATGGCCTATGGCTTTTTGAAGAGCGAGAACGGAGTTCACCGCCTCGTACGAGTTTCGCCTTATAACGCTCAGGGCAAACGTATGACATCCTTTGCGTCGGTTTTTGTCGTTCCGTTGGTGGACGACAGTATCGAAATTGAAGTGAATCCGGCGAACTTGAGTTGGGATACTTTCCGTTCGTCGGGAGCTGGCGGACAAAATGTGAATAAGGTTGAAACCGGTGTTCGATTGCACTACATCTATAAAGATCCGGATACGGGTGAGGAGCAGGAAATCGTCATCGAAAATACCGAAAGTCGTTCGCAATTGGGGAATCGCGAAAACGCTTTACGCTTGTTGCGTTCGCAACTCTATGAGATTGAACTCGAAAAACGTCGTGCAGCTCAGGCTGAAATCGAAGCCGGGAAAAAGAAAATAGAATGGGGTTCGCAAATCCGCAGCTATGTTTTCGACGATCGTCGAGTGAAAGATCATCGCACCAATTATCAAACTTCAGACGTTACAGGCGTTATGGATGGTGATATCGATGGTTTCATTAAGGCATATCTGATGGAATATGGCGGCGAAAGTTGATTTCGCTGTCATATATCGTCGTGTTTTGACGGAAAAATCAGATTTTGATAGATTATTCAAAGTTCATCGAGTCTGACTCCTAATGTTGCTTATTGAGATTATTCCATGATAAATTTACCTTCTTATTTTTTTAACATGAAACAAAAAATTATCTTTTCTCTTCTTTTGTTGGGCTTTTCGATATCCGGTATCAATGCTCAGAATTATAAATTAAACAAACAGACGTACGATTACAGAATGTATATGCCTCAGATTGGCGATCCGTACAATCCTACTACGATGGGACTTGCGTCTTTTTTTGTGCCGGGACTTGGACAAATTTTGTGTAATGAAACCGGACGAGGTTTGGCTTTTCTGGGAAGTTCGGCTTTGTTGTCCGGTGTTACAGTGATAGGAGCTTTGATGAGTTACGATGAAGTTACGACGTATAACGAATTCGGACGTTTTACCGAACTCGAAACTAATCCGACAGGTGTGGCGATTATGCTCACAGGTTTGGCCGCTACGCTTGCTGTTGACATTTGGGCAATCATAGATGCAACCAGAGTAGCCAAAGTCAACAATATGTATATTCAGGACTTAAGAAAAAATACAAGTCAGGTTAAAATTAATCTCACACCGTTTATAGATTCGAATAATTATTTGGGCGAACATCATTCTTCCGCCGGATTGTCGTTGAATGTTACGTTTTAACGAATTTACTTGTTGGAATTGCGGAGAGGCTTTATAGCCGTTTTTTGATCGACCGAAAGTCCGAAGAGGGCAAAGTCATATTTCACCGGATCATCTGGATCGAGCTGTCGAAGGCTTTCCGTAAGTTCCAATGCAGTTTTCCAGTCAGTTTGTCTTCGGAAAATCAATCCCAGTCGGCGAGCTGTCCGTTCTACATGGACATCGATGGGGCAGATCAGTGCATGTTGCGGAATCCGTTTCCATAGCCCGAAATCTACGCCTTTGTCATCGTTGCGCACCATCCATCGGAGAAACATGTTTAATCGTTTGCAGGTGGAATTGCGGGTTGGAGTTGCAATGTGCTTACGGGTGCGATTAGGCGCGTCGGGATGGTTGAAAAACTTTTTTTCGAATTGGATTAGCGAATTTTCTACCGAAATAAAAGAGCCGTCCGTCATAAAAGCATCCTCTAAACTGTCGTAGTGATGATAGTGTCGATGAAGAAAATCGACAAAATAAAGCAAATCCGTATCGTTGAAAGTACGATGTTTGAATCCGACAAGCTGTTGCAGTTCCAATGGATCGTTTTTCATGACGAATGAATAGGGCGAATTATTCATTCTGTCGGCCAGTTCCGAACATTTTTGTAAAATGGTTTTTCGTTGTCCCCAAGCGAGTGTGGCTGCAAAGAATCCCATGATTTCGATGTCGTGTTTATCGGAATAACGATGGGGAATGGAGATCGGATCGTTGGTAATAAAGGTCGGAGAGTTGTAGATTTCGACCTGTTCGTCCAAAAAATGTTTTAGCTGAAAATCGGTAACACTCATTTTGCATCGGGAATTTTACAATGCAAAAATAATTTATATTCTTAAAAACATCTTACATTTGCAAAACGGTATGAAGTATTATTCATGTAAACGGGCAAACTATGACTTTCGATTATCAATTTTCCCGAAAAATCGGAAAAAATTTTTTTCTATTATTTTTTATTCTCGTAACAACAAACATCGATGCGCAAATTAGTCATGGTGGGAGTCCGCTTCCGTTAAATGTCGGTGTAAAAGCTTTGACTATTAAACCTGAAATGTTTGTAGAGATGCCATCTTTCGACGTTGCGGAAGAGTTGCGTTCGAGCGAGAACAATCTCCAATTCAAAAGTTTATATTTTGCGCATAAGTTTTATGTACACCTTCGTCCCGATAATTCCGGAATCAGATTTTCAACTTCCGATGGTACGAATGTTTGGCGTGTCGGTATTCGTTCACGAGGCGCTTATTCGATAAATATTCTGTTTTCGAAATTTCATTTGTCCAAAGGGGCAAAAGTTTTCGTGTATAATGCCGATCAAACGCAGATTTTAGGTTGCTATACAGACGAAAACAATACCGAACATAATTTGCTGCCGGTGCAACCTATTGGTGGTGAAGAGTTGATTGTGGAATTACAAGAACCGGAAAATTCTGTATGCGAAATTGAGATAGGCGAGGTGAATCACGATTTCTTGGGCCTTTTTCGTGCAGGAACCGAGCCTCGTGATCCGTCGCAAAGTTGCCATCCGAATCTTGTTTGTTATCCCGAAGATGCTGAGCCAGGTAGCGGTGTGGTGGAGCTGATTATCAATGGCAACACTTATTGTACCGGAGCACTTGTCAATAATACGACTCAGGATGGAACACCTTATTTCCTCACAGCTACTCATTGTTTGAACAGAAATTACAATACTGCCTTTTTGTCAAACAGAAAATATGACGTGGTCGCGGGCAGTATCGTTGCATTTTTTCATTATGAATCGCCGGTGTGTGATGCAACTATTCGAGGCAATACGCAAATGACACTTGCAGGGGCCGACTCGGTTCTGATTAGTGAAAAACACGATATTTCTCTTCTGCGTTTCTTGCAAATGCCACCCGGAGAATATCAACCCTATTATTTGGGTTGGAATGTTAGTTCGGCACCATCCGCGCCTTTTCACGGAATTCATCACCCCAACGGAGGTATAAAAAAAATTGCCGTTGAAAACGATGCGCTCACGATTACTTCTTTTGGAACTTCAGCTCCCTATAACATGGAGCCAAATTCGCATTGGAATGTTGCGCAGTGGGAAATGGCATCGACTGAAGACGGCTCTTCGGGATCACCTTTGTTAGATAAAGATAAACGGCTGGTAGGAACGCTTAGCGGCGGGGTGTCCGCATGTTCATCGCCAAAAGGACCCGATCAGTATGCTTCGCTCAACAAATTTTGGGCTGTAGAAGGATCAATCAATAATCCGAATTCCATAAAATATTATCTCGATCCGCTCAATTCCGGTACTCAGCAGTTAAATGGTTTTAATCCTTATGAAAATGCGCCAATGACGCGTGAAAACAATTTTGATTCGGGCGAAAAGGTTACGCAAACAACCTATAATAATACGATCAATCTTTTTCAAACAAATACGTCTCTTGGATACTTGGAATTTGCTGAACAATTTTATTCCGAAAAAGAAGTGCAACTTGCCGGAGTGTTTATATCAACTCCTGCAACAACGAATATCTCGGGAATGGATGTGCGAATCAAGGTTTATTCGGGAACAACAGGCCCGGAAGTTTTGCTGGCCGATCAAAAATTTAAATATTCGTTCCAATATTATTCGGGAGCAACTTTCGTCACAGGGAACAGGAGCATGAACAGCACGGTTGAGAATTATATTCGATTCGATTCGCCCGTAACGGTTTCCGGTAATTTTTTCATTACTTATAGTGAGGCAAACGGAGTAGCTCCGGGATTTTGTGTATTGAATACGGAGCCACGCGCTACCGGTTCGGGATTTAATCCTACTGCTTGGATGAAGAACTCTTCTGGCTGGATTCTTTCCTCTGAAAATATATACAATCCGGTAAATACTTCATTGTTGATTTCACCCTACGTAATAGGACCCGGTCTTGAAGGGGAAGTACAAAAGCCCGAATCGTTTGAACTGAATGTTACTTATAATCGCGAAGTTCAGCGAATTTTTGTGGAATCGAATCATGAAATAGTTTCGTGGGAGATATTTTATGTAACCGGTCAAAAAATATTTGCCAAACAAATCGACAAGAGCGTTAATCTTGCATCGTATTCCGCCTCGCATCTTTCCAAAGGTGTTTATATTGTAAGGGTGATAACTACGCACGGAAGCGGAATACGAAAAGTATTGGTACGATAGATGTCTTAATTCGTTTGTTCGCCGTCTAGTATTGGTTGATCGGTATCTTCATCCAAACCTTGTTGCGATTCTGAGGAATTTCGTATTTGACTTTTCAGGTAATTGGAAATGATGCTGCTCTCGGTCTTGCCGGGTGCTGTGTATGATTGGTCGTTGGTTTGTGTATTCGACGGTGTTGTAATAGTCTTTTTTTGAACAATCAAATTTTTTCCAATTGATAATTCGGCAGAATTTAGTCCGTTCCATGCCTTTAGTTGAGACACTGTAACATTATTTTTCTGTGCGATACCACTCAATGTATCACCTTTTCTTACACGATAGTATTGGTTGACGGAGCGGTTTTCGGCCGGATGTTGTTCGTTGTCGGTTTGTGCAAGTAAAGCTTGACTTTCTTCCGGCGAAGATTTAGGCGTTTCTATTTGGCGTTTGTTCACGATAAGTCTTTTTCCGACGGTAATATGGCTCGATTTGAGATTATTCCACGATTTCAACTGACTGACGGTAACCCCGTTTCGTTGAGCGATTTTCGATAAATTATCACCACGTTGTATTTTATAATACACATTTGCTCCATCTGATGTGGAGATATTATTATTGCTGATATAACTATCGGTACTAAGACGGTGTGTTAAAAATTCGGATCGTCGGTAATTGGTTATGCTGTCTTTTTGATCGATAAAAGCTATCATTTTTATTGTTGGCAAATTGAGTGCATAGGATTTGTAATTGCCGGGAATAATATCTCGCTTGAATTGAGGATTAAGTCGGCGAAGTTGGGTTAAAGGAATATCAAGCATGTCGGATATTTGTTGCAAATGGATTTCTTCACTTACATGAACGGTATCCAATGCTACATAATCATCTACGCGAACAGGACAAATATTATGATCGGAATAGTACGTCATGATGTAGTTTGCCGCGATAAATGCGGGAACATATCCACGAGTTTCGCGAGGAAGATGGAAATAGATTTCCCAGTAATCGCGTTTTCCTCCACTACGGGCAATGGCCTTATTTACGTTGCCTGGTCCACAATTGTATGCAGCAATTACCAGATTCCAATCCTGATAGATGGTATATAAATCTTTGAGGTATCGGGCGGCAGCTTCGGAGGATTTAATGGGGTCGCGGCGTTCGTCCACCAAACTGTTGATTTCGAGTCCGTAACCTTTTCCTGTTTTAAGCATGAATTGCCAAAGTCCTGTAGCGCCTGCTTTTGAAACGGCAATAGGATTAAGTGCCGATTCGATGACCGGCAGATATTTCAATTCGAGAGGAAGTCCATATTTATCGAGCATTTGTTCGAACATTGGAAAATAATAATCTCCCAGCGCCAGCATGTACGCTACCTGGCTGCGTTTACGGTCGGCATACATATCGATATACGATCGCACAACATGATTATAAGACAGTTCCATAAACGATGGCATGTTGTGAAGACGCCGAATATAGATGCTGTCATTAAAAATGACATTTGATCCTTGTTGGCAATCGTTTTGGAAAGAAGAGAAGTCGATTTGCCAATCGTGTAGTAAATCGCTGAGGTCTTTGTTCATGCTTTCGGGGACAACAATCGATTTGTCGTCGATAGTATCTTTAGCCTGCTTAGTTGTTTGAGAACATATCGGTTGCATAGCCAATGAGCAGGCAACTATCGTTGAAAATATCAGTCTGTGAGTAGCTTTCATAGTTTTGCAAAAAAATGAGGGCATAGCTGCCCCTTAGTTAATTGAAATTAAAAGTACAACTGATGCCAAAAGCATCTTTCGAAAACGAATAACCCCTCTGAATAACGGAAGGTTGTAACCGCATGGTCAGATCGGGACTAATGTCAAAATCAAACAATTGAGCGTCAACATAAGCATCAACGATGCTCAATCCATACAGAGCGACAGTGCCGATGATACTAAGATCGCGATATCGACGATAGTAATCCTTACGACGCTTCATTACGCTCTTTAACCACTCTTTGTCAACCGTTTCAGGATCTTGACCATACCTCAAGAATTTTTGCCAGCTATTAGTATTCGGATCATCGTCTGCAATATCTTTGTAGCCATTAAAATAATCCTGATAGTAACGGTTATTCCATGAAATGGCGTAGGCAAATCCTACGAACCCACCGTAAAGAATCGGCAACTTCCAGTATTTTCGATTGTAAACTTGTCCCATTCCCGGAAAGATGGCCGCCATGATGACTGCTTTGGTAGGATCGGGTTTAAATTCTGCCGGTATGAGAATGCGCGTAGTGTCGATTTGCTGTTCTGTAGCTATGATGCTGTCCGTTTTATGCTGAATGACATCGGGACGAATCTTTTGCGAAATAGTATCTTGCAAAGGACGCATTAGTTCGGCGGTGTCTTTTTGGGGGAATGTGGAGTTCACTTGTGCCTGAATTTGTATCGACACAAGAATACCCATGAAAAGGATAAACCTCCACTTTTTCATGCGATTATTTTTTGTTGAGTTGATCGAAAATACCGATGATGCGTTCCAACTCGTCTGTCGAGGTAAACGGGATGGTGATTTTACCTTTTCCCTGTTTATTGCAGCTGAATTTTACGCTGGTTTTAAAATAAGCCGACAAATGCTTTGCCAAAACATCGAAATCGTCAGAATAATTGCTTTTTGATTTGGATGATTTTCCGTCTTTTTTGTTCTGCCTCGGATGAAGGATTTCGTCGAGATCTCTTCCTTCCGAAATGTCTTTGGCTATACTTTCGACATTTCTCACCGACAAATCTTCTTGGAGGATAAGATTATATATTGCCAATTGCGAAACCGGATCATTAATCGTAAGCAGAGCACGGGCATGTCCCATATCGATCTTTTTGTCCTTTACGCCCATTTGCACTTCGGCCGGCAGTTTGAGAAGACGAAGATAATTGGCAATAGTTGCTCTTTTTTTTCCGACGCGTTCGCTCAACTGTTCCTGAGTGAGTGAAAATGTTTCGATGAGATTTTGATAAGCCAATGCGATTTCGATGGAGTTTAGATCTTCTCGTTGAATATTTTCGACAAGAGCCATTTCCATCAAATCGTCATCTTCGGCCGTTTTGATATAGGCAGGGATACTTGTCAGTCCTGCGATTTGCGAAGCACGAAATCTGCGTTCGCCGGCAATGATTTGATACGTGTCGTCATCTATTTTGCGAAGAGTAATAGGCTGTATAACACCAATTTTGCGGATGGATGTTGCCAGTTCGTCCAACGCTTCTTCATCGAAAACGCGACGTGGTTGATCGGGATTGGGCGTTATTTTCGAAAGCTCCACCTCGTTGATGGAGGATGTGCCCTGTGTCTCGGTCTCCTCCATTGTGATGAGCGCATCCAGTCCTCTTCCTAAAGCATTTTTTTTAGACATTCTTCTACGTTTTCGTTCGATGTACAGGCAAAGTTACGAATTTTTTTCAATAAGTTCTTTGGCCAATTGCATATAGTTGTAAGCTCCCCGTGAAGAGGCATCATACATCAATGCTGGCTGTGCATGACTTTGAGACTCACTTAGAGTAATATTTCGTTGTATGACCGAATTGAAAACCAGTTCCTGAAAATGGTGTTTTACCTCTTCGTACACCTGGTTGTGCAGGCGCAGACGTGAGTCGTACATAGTGAAAACGAATCCTTCTATTTCCAACTTGGTATTCAATTTCGATTTGATGATTTTAATCGTATTCAGGAGTTTGCTTAATCCTTCGAGAGCAAAATATTCGCATTGTACCGGAATAATTACGGAATCGGCAGCCGTAAGTGCATTGACTGTGATGATGCCCAACGAAGGTGAGCAGTCTATTAGAATATAGTCGTAGCGGTCTTTGAGCGGAAGCAGTAAATCACGCAGTCGTTTCTCTCGGTTGTCCATTTGCACCATTTCGAGTTCGGCTCCTACCAGATTGATGTGGGACGAAATAATATCGATGTTTTCGAATGGTGTTTTCAATACAATCTCCGAAGGGCTTACTTTTCCAATGAGCCCTTCATAAATGGTGTTTTTTATGTTTTTGATATCGATGCCCAATCCCGAAGAGGCATTAGCCTGAGGATCGGCATCGACAACGAGAACTTTTTTATCGAGTGCAGCGAGTGAAGCTGCGAGATTGATGGCGGTAGTAGTTTTTCCGACTCCTCCTTTTTGATTTGCAAGCGCAATTATTTTGCCCATATTCACCTTTCAATTAGCCGGCAAAATAAACAATAAATCATTTAATATGATGTTAATATTTTAAAACAATCCGATTTTTGTTGAAAAATCATCTTAAGGGTGATCCAAATTATTCCCATAGGATATCCGAATCATTTTCTTTTTTTGTCATCAATTCGTTAGTTTCGAAGAAAAATTTTTCCTCACCAAATGCAGGCTTGAGCTGGTCGAACCATGTTGCTTTCGGGTCGTAAGCTGCAAAGAAAGGAATATCTACAAATTGCGGATTGCGACATTGAAGAAATCGTAGAACGAAAACTTTTTCTCCTTTTATTTCCGTTATTCCGAGAATTTGAATCTTTCCGGGAGTAGCACTCATGCTTGGCCCTCTTACCGTACGACAGATGCCGCTTACACTCGAATAAGCCTTTCGGAAGATATCCCACGTTTTTTCGAGAGGCAATTCGAAAAATGCCTTAGCTCCTGTATCACGGGCCACAAACATATAATAAGGAATAAGTCCGAGTGCAACTTGTTCACGCCACATGTTTGCCCATATCTTGGCATCATCGTTGATGTTTTTCAGTAGCGGCGATTGCGTTCTGATTTGACTACCTGTGTTTTTAATACGCTGTATCGCCAGCTTTACGGATTCTGTGGACAATTCGACCGGATGGTTAAAATGTGCTTGAAAAGCAAGATGTTTCCCTGCTTTGTTAACTTTTTCGAACAATCTGAGCAAATCGTCCGCATCTTTATCGGTGAGAAAGCGATATGGCCAATAAGATAGCGTTTTGGATCCAATACGTATGTTGCGGATATGCGAAAATTCTTTCGAAAGAAGTGGTTCGATGTAGGCTCTCAATATTTTGGCATTCACCGTGAATGGATCGCCACCTGTGAACAAGATGTCAGTGACTTTGGGGTGCTTCAATAAATATTTATGGAGCAGATCGGCCTCCTTCATCGCAAATTTTAATTCATTGATACCCGAAAATTGCGTCCATCTGAAACAGAATGAACAGTAGGCATGACACGTTTGTCCTTGGCTCGGAAAAAATAAAACTGTTTCTCGATATTTGTGTTGTATTCCATGCAATTTGTTTCCTTCCATAACCGGCACATTATGCTCCTGACCTGCCGGATTCGGATTCAGACCCATACGTATTTCGTATATTTTTTTTTCGAGTTTTTCATTGTCTGCTTTCTCCAAAAGTTTTAACACTTCCTTGTAGGCGGCATTCGCAAGCATACCTTTTCGAGGGAATGTAAGCGTAAACATTGGATCCTCCGGAGCGTTGTTCCAGTCAATCAATTCATCTACCACATAGTTGTTCGATTTGAAAGGTAAAACGTGTCCCACAACCTCTATTGCTTCCAAAGACGATTCGGATAACTTTTTAAGTTGGGGTATTTCTTTGTAATTGTGTAATGTATAAGCACGATACTTCATTTCTTTCATATACTTCTCTATTTTTAATTTGGGTCCAAAACTTATTAACGATATGGATAGGTGGAGATAATAGGGTCAAAAAAACATGGATACCAAAATCTCAATAAACAAAAATACAATCATTTCATTTTAAAATTATTAATCAGGATTTTATACTTTGTTAAATATTATGAATCAATGTTAGACCTGTCATTATTTTATTTTTTTCGCATATTTCCTATCAAAAAAATAGAATATTAAAAATTTTATGATTACTTTTGCAGCATCAATGAATGAGTTATATACACATATTATCTTTGTAAGTGCATCTGGTATCGTCCGACGATGCTGTTAACTTTATTTATAAGCGATGAAGCTTGTAAATACGAAATCTATTATTGCCTTACGGCAAAAAATAATCCTCCTCTTAAAAAAAATATTATATTATTGATTGTTAGATGAATGTAGAAATTCATGTGGCTAATAGCAGCCATACAGGTTATGCACAGGAAATATGCGATCTGGTTTACGAATCGGCGCAAGCGAGAGGGACAGGCATCGCAAAACGCAGCCCTGAATATATCGCCGAAAAGATGATCGCAGGCAAAGCTGTTATCGCACTCGATGGTGATAAGGTGGTCGGCTTCGCCTATATCGAAACATGGGGGCATGAGCGGTTTGTAGCCAACTCGGGACTAATCGTACATCCCGATTATCGAAATCAGGGATTGGCTAAGCAAATCAAACATAAAATATTCGAGCTTTCGCGAACGCTTTATCCCAAATCGAAGATTTTCAGCATCACTACCGGCCTTGCCGTGATGAAAATGAATACAGAGCTTGGATTTCGCCCTGTTCCTTTTTCGGAACTGACCGACGATATGGAGTTCTGGAAAGGGTGTCAAGGCTGTCGAAATTTTGATATTTTGGAACGCAACAACTATCGTATGTGCTTATGTACGGGTTTGCTGTATGATCCGGCAGAAAAAAAACCGGCACCTCAACCAAGCGGTTTTGCCAAAAAGGTGGTGAAGCCGGTAGTGAAGAAAAAAAATCCGAATAAAATGTTTAAAAAATAATATTGCGCGTTGTTTAACATTTCGAATGAATGAAATATGATCAACGTAGCTTCAAAAACAAACAAGATGAAACAAAAGGTAGTTTTGGCATTTAGTGGCGGTCTCGACACGTCGTTTTGCGTGCCTTACTTGAAAGACGAAAAGGGCTTGGAAGTTCACACCGTTTTTGTGAACACAGGCGGTTTCTCCGACGAAGAGGCCAAGCATATCGAAGAGCGTGCCTTTCAGTTAGGCGCTACAACACACACCTGTGTGAATGCTGTGGAGAATTATTACAATCGAGGAATCAAATATTTGATATTTGGAAATGTCTTGAAGAATAATACTTATCCTTTGTCTGTAAGTTCCGAACGATTCTTTCAGGCACTGGCCGTACTCGATGAAGTGAAAAAAATTGGAGCCGATTTTGTTGCTCATGGCAGCACAGGTGCCGGCAACGACCAGGTGCGTTTCGATTTGGTTTTCGAAGTGCTTGCTCCGCAGGTAAAGATAATCGCACCCATTCGCGAATTGGTATGGTCGCGTCAGCAGGAAATCGATTATTTGCGCAAAAAAGGGTTTGATTTTTCGTGGGAAAAATCGAAATATTCCATCAACCAGGGGTTGTGGGGAACCAGTGTGGGCGGTGTAGAAACCCTCAAATCGAACGGAACAATTCCGGAAGAGGCCTATCCTTCGCAAGTTACCGATTTCGGAGTGGAACGTATCACCATTCGTTTCGAAAAAGGAGAACCGGTGGCACTCAACGGTGAAAAAATGACGCCGATCGAATTTATTCATAAGTTGCATCAAACAGCTGCCAAATTTGGCATCGGTCGTGATGTGCATGTAGGGGACACCATCATCGGAATGAAAGGACGGGTGGTTTTCGAAGCTCCTGCACCTCTCATTATTGTAAAGGCTCATCATTTGCTCGAAAAACATGTGCTCACCAAGCAACAACTATATTGGAAAGATCAGTTGGCAAATTGGTATGGACAGCTCATGCACGAAGCGCAATATCTTGAACCGGTGATGCGCAATATCGAAGGATTTCTTGAAGACACTCAAAAATACGTTACCGGCGATGTAGATGTAGAATTGAGGCCATATCATTTTGCCGTTTTGGGTTGCACTTCTGATTATGATTTGATGAATTCGAAATTTGGAGAGTATGGCGAAATCAACAAGTCGCTTACAGGCCAAGATATTGTAGGATTTACCAAAGTGATTGCCAATCCGCTAAAAATATATTACAATATCCATCAAAATGATTAAAGCAAGCATTGTGGGTGGAACGGGCTATACTGCCGGTGAGCTTTTGCGCATTTTGCTTCGGCATCCCGAAGTGAAAATAGAATCGGTGGTTAGTTCTTCGGCCACAGGAAAACCGATAACAACTGTGCATCGCGATTTGTATGGCGAAACCGACCTTGTATTTACCGATCAAATCGGAAATCCGGATGTCGTTTTTCTTTGCCTCGGGCATGGAATGTCGCGACCTTTTCTCGACGAGAATCGGCTTCCATCATCGTGTAGAATTATCGATTTGGGAAACGATTTCCGAAATGATGCCGTTTATGGCAACCGCACTTTTGTTTTCGGGCTTTGCGAATTAAATAAGAATCTCATTCGCGATGCGAAATTCATTGCCAATCCCGGATGTTTTGCAACATCTATTTTGCTCGCATTGATTCCATTGGCTTCGAAGAAGTTGTTGACAGATGAAATTCATATCCATGCTATCACGGGATCGACAGGAGCCGGCAAAAAACCAGGCGAAACTACTCATTTCAGTTATCGCGACAATAATATTTCGGTATATAAGGCTTTTCGTCATCAACACTTGGACGAAATCCGAAACACGTTGACGAGTGCAGGAAACGATCCTCTTCCTCAAGTTAATTTTGTGCCGATGCGTGGCGATTTCACGCGAGGAATTTTTGCGAGCGTTTATACCAAATGGGAGGGTACAATGAGCGAAACGGAAACGATCGATTTTTACAAACAATTTTATGCTGAGTCTCCGTTTGTTTTTGTATCGGACGAGCCTGTTTCGTTGAAGGAAGTGGTGAATACCAACAAGGGATTGTTGCACATCGAGTTTCATAACGGATATATTCACATTACCTCTATTATCGATAATTTGCTCAAAGGAGCATCGGGACAAGCGGTTCAGAATATGAATCTAATGCTCGGACTGGATGAGGCAACCGGATTAAAATTGAAAGGGAGTGCCTTTTGAACACTTGAAATAAAGAAAAAAAATCTACAGTCAGGTTGAGAATGAAAGGTCATTTTAAAACTTTGCGTTTTTGTGCCTTCGTGGCAAGAAAATAGCCACAAAGACACCAAGTCACAAAGGGAAACAACGTTGGAAAGTAAAGAAATTGTTATTGTTTAATTAATTACACTTCATGAATTTATTTGAGGTTTATAGTTTGTGGAATATTGAGCCGGTAAAGGCCGAAGGATGCAAACTTTGGGATAAAAACGGCACTGAATATCTTGATTTTTATGGCGGACATGCTGTAATTTCAATCGGACATTCGCATCCCGAATATGTTAAAGCGATCAAGAAACAGGTCGATAATTTGGGATTTTACTCCAATTCCGTACAAAATTCGCTTCAAAAACAAGTTGCCGAAAAGTTAGGCGAACTCAGCGGATATTCCGATTATTCGCTCTTTTTATGCAATTCGGGTGCCGAAGCCAATGAAAATGCCTTGAAGCTGGCATCGTTTCATACAGGTCGCAAACGTGTGATTGCGATGAAGAAAGCTTTTCACGGACGCACATCAGGAGCTGTCGCAGTTACCGATGATCCATCCATTCAATCGCCTTTTAATACAGGACATGAGGTTACTTTCGTTGACCTGAACGATACAGAAGGAGTAGAAAATGAGTTGGCAAAGGGTGATGTGGCTGCCGTCATTATTGAAGGCATTCAGGGGGTGGCCGGAATTTTCGTGCCTGAAACCGAATTCCTGCAGCGTGTGCAAGCTGCTTGTGAAAAATATGGATCGGTGCTTATCCTCGATGAAATTCAATCGGGATATGGACGTACGGGAAAGTTCTTTTCTCATCAGTTTTCCGGCATCAGACCCGATCTTATTACCACCGCGAAGGGGATGGGGAACGGTTTCCCGATAGGAGGCGTATTGATTTCGTCGAAATTTGAAGCCAAAAAAGGAATGTTGGGGACAACTTTCGGCGGAAATCATCTGGCTTGTTCGGCCGCAATTGCCGTGCTCGATATTATGAATAATGAGTCGCTGATGAATAATGCGGAGGAAATGGGCCGTTATCTGCAAAGTGAACTTTCCAAATGTGCCGGAATCAAAGAAATTCGTGGCTATGGATTGATGATCGGTGTGGAAATGAAACCTGAATATGCCGGCGTTCGTGATAAATTGTTATTCGAAAGCCATATTTTTACCGGCAGTTCGAAAAATAATGTGATTCGACTACTTCCACCGCTCACCGTTTCGAAAAAAGAAATTGATATTTTAATTCACGAGTTCAAAAAACATACGTCATGAGGCATTTTACCAGTGTTAAAGACATAAGCGACCTGAATTTGGCGCTCGAAAAAGCAAAATATGTCAAGGAAAATCCGTTTGCCGATCAGGCTTTAGGCAAAAACAAAACCTTATTGATGATTTTCTTCAATTCGAGTCTTCGAACGCGTTTGAGTACCCAAAAAGCGGGATTGAATCTGGGCATGAACGTAATTGTGCTCGATATTAATCAGGGAGCATGGAAGCTTGAAACAGAGCGTGGCGTGATTATGGATGGCGACAAAACCGAACACATCCTTGAAGCCATTCCCGTGATGGGCTGTTACTGTGATATTATAGGCGTTCGCTCTTTTGCTCAGTTCCAAAGCAAAGCCGATGATTACAACGAGGTTATTCTCAATCAGTTTATCCAATATTCTGGTCGACCCGTTTTCAGCATGGAGGCGGCTACACGACATCCTTTGCAAAGCTTTGCCGATTTGATTACCATCGAAGAGTATAAAAAAACGCCTCGACCAAAAGTGGTACTTACTTGGGCTCCTCATCCCAAACCGCTCCCTCAAGCTGTGGCAAACTCATTTTGCGAATGGATGAATGCTACCGATTACGAATTCGTTATCACTCATCCCGAAGGATACGAGCTGGATGAAAAATTTGTGGGTAATGCCAAAGTGGAATACGATCGCGAGAAAGCATACAAAGATGCCGATTTCATTTATGCCAAAAACTGGTCGGCTTATCGTGATCCGAACTATGGCAAGGTGATCAATAAGGATATGTCGTGGACAGTGGATGCGAAAAAAATGGCGTTGACCAACAATGCTTATTTCATGCACTGCCTGCCAGTTAGGCGCAACATGATAGTTACTGACGAGGTGATCGAAAGTCCGCAATCTATCGTGATTCCCGAAGCAGCAAATCGTGTGGTATCGGCTCAGGTGATATTAAAAGAAATTCTTCTGGGATTGCAATAACACAAAAAATTCCGAAATGACCGAAAATAGAGCTCTCTCGATAGTTAACCAACATTGCAGGTGTATGGTTGAGTAGTAGTTATGATGAAAGCCCAGGTTGTTATAACTACCCGAGCCACACAGAATGATGGCGCACGTGTAGAAATATGTCAGTGCACAGAGCCGGAAGAGAAACTCAATCAAATCCTGTTCGCTCTGGATATAAAAACTCCCTTAATAAAAAGAAAAAAATTTTGAGTGTCATCCAAATGCACCTCCTCAAAAGGACATCCACTCCGTTACAGGTACTTAGCTCGATAATACCTACAATGTGGGTTAACATTGAATTTCTGCAATAGTAAAATATTTTTTTTATTTTTGTGCTGGATATTTTTTTAATTTTATTACTTTTGCCATAAAACATCTTTGAAGTTTTTATGCTATTAATTCAGCCTAAAATATTGACTTTAATTACAACCTATAAATGCACTGCTGCATGTGAAAATTGCTGTTTTAATTGCTCTCCAAGAATCTCTAAAATGATGTCGTTATCAGAGATGATTAAATATATTACAGTCTCTGTAGAAAATTTCCCATCAATTGACGTAGTTGTATTTACAGGAGGAGAATGTACGCTTTTAAAAGACTCGTTGTTAGATGCTATTAAGTTTTGCACAACATTAAACTTAAAAACAAGAATCGTAACTAATGGTTATTGGGCTAAGAATAAAGGAGAAACAATAAAAAAACTTAATTCATTTGTTCAAGCAGGATTAAGCGAAATAAATGTTAGTACAGGGAAAGATCACATGAAATATATACCTATATCTAATGTAATGAATATTATGGAAGAATCTTGTAAAAATGATAGCATTGACGGAATTATTATCGCTATAGAGGAAAGAGATGATTACGAAAAAGAACATCCTTATTTGTTGCTAGAAGAAAAGAGAAAAATTATTAATAACAATCAAAAAGTATTATTAGTTAAAAGTCCTTGGATTAACTTTAGGAATAGACGGTCTTATTTTAATCATGAAAAAACGATGAACCGATCTGGATGCAAGAACTTATTTACAGGAATACAAATAAATCCAAATGGACAATTATTGTCTTGTTGTGGATTAGCATGCGAATACACTCCTTTTTTAAAATTAGGAAAGGTTTCAAATGAAAATATTACCGAATTATATGGACTTCAATTTTATGATTTATTAAAATTATGGCTCTATACTGAGGGCCCAGTACAAATATTAAATAAAATAAATAATGATAATATTCAAGATTGCAGACATGATTGTGATCATTGCTTAGAGCTTTTGACAAATAAGGACAATATTCAAAAACTTATTAATACTACTCATCGTATGGCCAATGAAATTATCTTAAAATATAGCATTAAAACTAAAATTTAAACGATTATGAAAAATAAAATTAAACAAAATTATAAAAAAGTTGTTTTGTCTCTTGTAACGACTTCTATTGGTGTTACTTCTTGCAATTTAAATGGTGATTTAGATGATAATCTTAAAGAGGAAGAAGAAAGAACAATAGGTTTTACGATTAATAATTTTGCAAAAGATGAGCCTATTGGCACAAATTTATTACCTATAAGTTTATATGTCGGGAAAGAATATAATACAAAAATCAAATTCATTGATTCCTTTGTAAATAATATATTATCAAATCACTCTGAAGCTCTAAAATTTAAAGAAAATCCATGCGAAGTGTTATCTAAATACAATATAGAAAATATGCCTATTGATAAAAACTCTCCAGAAATACAAATTCTTTTTGCTCTTGCAGATTCAGAAATATTAAAGGCAATTGAAGACAATGATGTAAAAGCTTATTTTGAACTCCTTAAAAAGAAAAATTTATTTCAAACAGATAAGTTTAAAAAGATGGTCTCTATCTACGAAGCAAACGAAAAGATGGGGGCTAATTCTAAAGGTGCGAGTTCTGTTAATCAAGAAGAAGTTATATCTCCCGTAGCAATATGTTTTTTAGGGGTTGCTATTTATGTTGCATTGGCTACAGTTGCGGAAACTTATGTAATGGCACATCATAAATTTGCCATGTGGGGAGGCACAATAGAAGAAGTCAGGGCTGTTGCCAATTCAGAACTTATAGATGAAAATGTAATGAAATTATGGAGTTTAAAAGGGAACATACCTAACACGTATGATTTGAATGATCCACAACAAAATTCAATAATTGAAACTTCATTCCTCATTTCTGAAAGTGCAAAATTGACAGAAAGTGAGAGAGAAATAGTAACGAAGATATCTTTAGGTACGATCGAAAAATATAAAAATTAAAAAAATGAAATACTATTTTTTACCTGACAAATCTGTAATAATTATAAGTATAATTATAATTATTGCCATAGGTTTTATGGTGCAATATATTATACATGTTAATAAATGGTATATTGCGCTTCCTACAGTGCTGGCTGTAGTTCTTTTCATCTTCTTTTTTCTTAAAACGCCTTATTGCACAGAAGTTACAACAGATTCAATAAAAATAAAAAAGATATTTGGACAGGAAATATTCAAAAAAGAAGATATTCAAAAAATTGAAATAATTAAAAAAGAAGATTTAGAAGGTGGCTACCGGAAAATGGGAAACGGAGGATTCTTTGGATATAGCGGTTTTTTTTATGCCCCCAAGATAGGTAATTTTCAAATGATTACAATCAATCAATCTGAATTAGCTAAGATAACTATGAATACAGGAAAAATCTACATCATTAATTATCCTCACAAACTTTTAGATGAGCCTTAATTATCAAAAATCAAAAACAAATACATAAAATCCAAAGTATCAACTATTTGCATCAACTTCCGGTATTGGTGGTATTGGTGCACTCCGACCCCAGCCACCTTATAGGAGGAATTTTATCTAAATCGTCTGACCTTTCAAGTGAAGGTTTATTTAAAGCGTTATGTCAGAAAACAACCTTTCGATAGTTAAAATCGGTGGAAATATTGTTGACCATCCTGAGGTACTGGAGTCATTTCTTTCCGATTTTCATCGGTTGGAAGGTCGAAAGCTACTCGTTCATGGTGGTGGCGTTATGGCCTCGAAACTTTCGGCGCAACTTGGCATCGAAACGAAAATGATAGAAGGTCGTCGCGTAACTGACGAGGAAACTTTGAAATTGGTTACGATGGTGTACGCTGGCTGGATCAATAAACAGATAGTAGCTTTGTTGCAAAAAATCGGTTGTAATGCCATTGGACTTTCGGGTGCCGATGCCAATTGCATTCCTTCGAAGCGTCGAAATCCTGAACCGATAGATTATGGTTTTGTTGGCGATCCGATAACCGAAAAAATGAACGGAAAATTTATCTCGATGTTGATCGAAAATGAAGCAGTGCCGGTTTTTTGTGCGATTACACATGACGAAAACGGTTCGTTGCTCAACACTAATGCCGACACCATTGCCTATTCGCTTGCAGCTGCTCTCTCGAAATATTATCGAACGACGTTGTTTTATTGCTTCGAAAAGGAAGGAGTCTTGCGCGACATTAACGACGAAGATAGTTTGATTTCATCTATTACTTTCGGCGAATATATCGACCTAAAATCGCAAGGAGTTATTGCCGGGGGGATGATTCCCAAAATCGATAATTCGTTTAAGGCAATCCAAAATGGTGTGTCGGAAGTGGTAATTTTGCACGCCAAAAATTTATTGAACGGAAAAGGAACAAAACTGATTTTATAATTATGACTGCTCCCGAAAATTCATTATGTGAAACTTGCCGGCTGCTTCGCAATTTGGTTAAAATTCCATCACTCTCGGGTGATGAAGGCGCACGTGCGGCCTACTTATCCGATTATTTCGCTAAGCGTGGAACAGTGGTCGATTTCATTGGTAAGAATATCGTTGCCCGTCAACGCAATTATGATTCTTCGAAACTTACATTGATGCTTAATTCACACATCGACACCGTTAAGCCGACTTCAAGTTATACCTTCGATCCTTATTACCCCTTGATTTCCGATTCGCATATATACGGCTTGGGAAGTAATGATGCCGGAGCAAGTGTAGCATGTATGATTCAAGTGTTCCTTCATTTTTATGAGGAACAATTGCCTTTTAACCTCATGCTTGTACTTTCCTGTGAAGAAGAAAATTCGGGGCCGAACGGGATGGTAAAAGTTTGGTCGGAAATTTCCGATTCGGTGGATTTTGCAATTATTGGTGAACCGACAAATATGAAAGCGGCTATAGCTGAACGTGGTCTGCTTGTCATCGATGGTGAGGCCAGGGGCGTTAGTGGACATGCTGCTCGTGATGAAGGTATAAATGCAATTTATATTGCTCTGGAAGATATTATTACGCTTCGAAATATAGATTTCGATAAAGTTTCTCCGACAATGGGTAAAGTGAAGCTATCAGTTACACAGATCAATGCAGGAACGCAACATAACGTGATACCCGATAAATGTACGTTTGTAGTGGATATTCGTCCGACCGAAATGTATACTAATCCTGAAATCATGGATATGTTGCAACCGAAAGTAAAAAGTGAATTGAAAGCACGTTCGCTCACCAACAAAAGTTCAGCAACGCCGCCCGACCACTTGTTGATGAAATGTATTCGACAACTTGGAATAGAGACCTATACTTCGCCCACAACCTCCGATTGGATGCGCATTTCCTGTCCTGCGATCAAAATGGGGCCGGGACAATCTTCGCGGTCGCATCAGGCAGATGAGTTCGTGCTTGTTGAAGAATTAGAGGCTGGTTTGACGGGATATATTGGTTTTATTGAGGAACTTTCAAAATATGCAATGGGAGATTTCGCAAATTCGAAAAAATAGTTTTTAATCAAGAGAAAAATTCAGATGGCGAAAATTTGGGATAAAGGGTTCGATGTCAATGCACTTGTCGAAAATTTCACGGTTGGAAACGATCGCAAATTGGACTTGCGTTTGGCAAAATATGATATCATCGGTTCGATGGCGCATATCAAAATGCTGGCAAAAATCGGGTTGCTCGAAATTGAGGAAGAGCAACAATTGCGAGCAGAGTTGCAACATGTTT
This sequence comes from Dysgonamonadaceae bacterium, assembly GCA_029975415.1. GTDB lineage: Bacteria > Bacteroidota > Bacteroidia > Bacteroidales > Dysgonomonadaceae > Seramator. The sequence continues at coordinate 29,862 of JARKPE010000139.1, forward strand.
TGGAAGAAGTCGAGAAGGGCAATTTCCATCTCGATAAAGATGCAGAAGATATCCATTCGCAGATCGAATCGATGCTTACTGCAAAATTTGGCGAGATGGGCAAAAAAATCCATTCTGGGCGTTCGCGAAACGATCAAGTACTCGTTGACATCAAGCTTTATTTGAAAGACGAAATTCGTCAGCTCAAAAACGAAATGCTTCAACTTTTCGATTTGTTGCAATCGCTGAGCGAGCAACACAAGAATGTGCTCCTTCCCGGATATACGCATGCCCAAATTGCTATGCCGTCGTCCTTCGGTTTGTGGTTTGGCGCTTATGCCGAAACACTTGTTGACGATATGTATTCGTTGGTTGCTGCATGGCATGTGGCCGATCAGAATCCGCTCGGTTCGGCGGCAGGTTATGGAAATTCGTTCCCGCTCGATCGGGAAATGACCACTCGTGAACTTGGTTTTGCCGAAATGAACTATAATGTGATTGCAGCCCAAATGGAACGTGGCAAGACGGAAAGAATTCTCGCTCAGGCGATGTCGAATATAGCCTTCACACTTAACAAACTAGCTGCCGACAATTGCATGTATTTGTCAGGAAATTATGGATTTATTTCATACCCTAACGAGTTGACGACCGGATCGAGCATCATGCCACACAAGAAAAATCCGGATGTGTGGGAGCTTATCCGTGCTCATAGCAATCGACTCCAAAGCCTTCCGAACGAAATAGCCCTCATGACAACGAATATGCCGCACGGTTATCATCGCGACTATCAGTTGCTCAAAGAGGTGCTTTTCCCTGCCATCGAAACGCTTCACCGGCTTCTTCAAATGGCGCACTTCATGCTCGATCATGTATCGGTAAACGAACATATCCTCGATGATCCGCGTTACGATTATCTGTTTACGGTTGAGGAAGTGAATAAACTCGTGCTTGCCGGAGTGCCATTTCGTGAAGCTTACAAGCAGGTGGGGTACGAAGTGGAAAACGGAACTTACAAAGCCAATAAAGAAGTGCATCATACTCATGCCGGGAGCATCGGAAACCTTTGCACAAAAGAAATTGCAGCCAAGATGGCGAGAGCGGCAGAGGAAATAGGATAGGATTATTATTTTTAAGGTTGTGAATGGTTATGTGAAAGTTTTTCGAAGACGAGTAAATTTAGTGAAAATGATTATATTGTTAAGTCATTTAATTGTATTTCATTTCAGGTAAATCATTACCCAATTTTGTAAATTTATTTTTAAGAACGATTATCGATAAATAATTAACTAAATAAATAGCTTATATTCAACTTTTTGGATAGTTATTTATTTTATTATACCTTTTCTTTCTACATTGTCCTGAATTCTGGTAAAATGAACTGATAGCTTTAAAAGAAAAAGGTAAGCACCATAATCACTTAATGAAAAGATTCGATCGTTCGGAACTTTTTCTCTATCGATTAGATTGTTAGGCATGTTATTTACTCTATCAAGAAAAACAATTGATTCATCCAATTTTCCTTGAAATCTTGGAAGGTAAAAAATTTGAGTAATTTCTTGTTTTTTGATAGCCTTAATATGATCATCAATTTGTTGTTCGGTTTTTTTGGAATTTGTAAGGAGAGCTTCTTTGTATTTTTCCAAATTGAAAATAGGAGCATATACAATTTGAGAGGTGAAATTTCTATGATTTTGTAAATCAATATCGCAAGTATTAGATAAAATAATTCCTGGTGCAGCTTTTATGTCAGATTGAGGAAGATTTATAACCAATAAATTGTTCAAGCCATCGCCCTGATAAATTATTTCACTATCAATAAGATAAGTTGTGTATAATCTTTCATCAATATTTTCAGGGAAGTCTTTAAGTCCATTAAATAATTCACGTTCAGAATCCGCTGACAAAAATTTAGGCAAATAGATTTTAATATCATCTATATTCATATCAATTCCCAAAAATTCTTATTGACTATATCTACAAATTCACTATCAATATCTTTAGTATTTTGAATTACTTTGTTAGAGAAGTCGATTATTATTTGCAGCTTTTCTATGCTTTCATCTTGAAACTGATAGTCTGATTGACGTAATGCAATGTCTTTCCAATCTGCGATGTCATTTTGATGTTTAAAATCGTAATTCATTTTAGGAATAGATTTTTCAAATTCATAAGTTAAACTAATCACACTTGTACTAATAGTCGCAAGTAAAACAACACTAGTTAATGAATTAAGTGTATTTATTTCCATAATTAATATTTTGGATGAAGAGTATTTAAAAATTCCGTTTTCAATAAACTAAAAAATAATTCCTTTTCTTTTAGATGGCCTGCCTCAATAACTTCGATTTTTCTAGAGAAAAAAGATTCCAAATTATTAGTAGTGAATACATCGATATCGATAATTGAACCAATCTTTCCATTAATAATTGCATTATTAGCTGTTTGTAAAGTACTTTTAAATTCACCCTGTTCAATTTCTGTTCTTACAATTGTATTGTTATATTTAATTTCATCTTCTTCTAAGTATACTTTAAGATTAATTTTTTCAAAAATATTTGTTTCAAAGAAATTAATATATCTAATGCCAATTCTCTCAATCGTATTAATAATTTTAATATTTTCAACTTTTGAGAGTACATTTAAGATAATTTGTGAAAACAAGTCCCAGCCCTGATAAGTCGGAAAGGAACTAATTGTAATTACATCAGGTCCAATTTGGACGACAAATCGATCATTCGATATTTTATAGTAAGGTTTATATTTAAAATTTGGATCATTTGCTCTAATTATATCTGGTAATTGCAGAATCGGCAAACTTTCAACGTTCGGAAAGTCATTTTGCAATACATTGTATGTTATACCAAATACGGCATTAGCATTGATTACCGAAGTAAATCTTACTTCCAGTAATGCATCAACAATCGGGCACGGATCAATATTACTAGGTAAATTCATTGATAATTCTTTTATGGAATCATTATTAGGAGTAAATATCGCTGATAAATATGTAATAAGTTATTTTATTATCTTCTATCTGAATTATTTCATCATTTGTCACTATGAGCTAACTTAGATGGCAAATATACGATTTTCTAATTATCTAATCAAGATATTTCTAATATTTTTTTGCTGTTCCCTTTTACAAATTAGACACTGGAGATAAGTTGAAATCATTCAATTTTCTCGCAAAGAATAAAAAATCGGATTCCTTTTTCAAATGACTAAATCCAATTTTCTTTTCTATCTTTGCAGCGTAATCAAAAATCGAACAATGAACTTAATCGAAAACATTATTGCTCGGGCTAAGGCAAACAGACAGCGTATTGTACTGCCCGAGGGGACCGAAAAACGCACACTTCAGGCTGCCGACAAGTTGATTACGGATGGTGTTGCTGACATCATTCTCTTGGGAGATCCCAATGAAATAACCACACTGGCAGAAGAACTGAAACTGCAGCATATCCACAAAGCAACAATTGTCGATCCCCAAAATCATTCGAAAAAGAAAACTTATGCCGATCTGTTATTCGCACTCCGGAAGAACAAAGGCATGACCCTCGAACAAGCGGAAAAACAGATTGAAGATCCACTTTATTTGGGATGTCTGATGATTGAAAACGGAGATGCCGATGGCGAAATAGCGGGCGCTCAAAATACTACAGGCGATGTCCTTCGTCCTGCTTTGCAAATTATAAAAACATTGCCGGGAGTGAGTGTTGTTTCTGGTGCTTTCATTATGTTTACGAACACACCTCAATATGGCGAAAACGGAATTCTTGTTTTTGCCGATTGTGCCGTGATACCTGATCCTACGGCCGAAGAACTTGCTTCGATTGCTATTGCTTCGGCACAAACCGCTCGTGATATCGTCGGAATTGAACCGAGAGTTGCCATGCTTAGTTTTTCTACTAAAGGCAGTGCGAAGCATGAACGTGTGGATAAGGTAGTGGATGCTATTCGGATCGTAAGAGAAAAAGTCCCTTCCTTGCAGATTGATGGGGAGCTCCAAGTTGACGCCGCCCTTGTATCTTCGGTTGCCGAGCAAAAGGCTCCCGGAAGCTCGATTGCAGGGAATGCAAATGTGCTGGTATTTCCTTCGCTTGAAGCCGGAAATATCGGTTATAAGCTTGTGCAGCGATTGGGAAATGCGGAGGCAGTCGGCCCTATTTTGCAAGGGATGGCGGCTCCCGTCAATGATCTTTCGCGAGGATGTTCGGTGGAAGATATTTACAAAATGGCAGCAATTGCTGCCAATCAGGCTATTGGTTTGAAAAAACCGTAAACGTGTTACAATAGATAAAAAGTTATCAAACTATTATGACAGAAACTATCATAGAACCTATAGAGCAATTTGGGCTCAGCATTGGTGCTCAACGCAAAAAAAAACCATTGTTTTCGAAAATTGGTGTTGTAGGTGCCGGAAAAGAGGGAAGAACGATTATCAGTCTAGCTTCCAGTGCAGGAATGGATGTGGTTTTCATGGACGAAAATCAGGAACGCATCGACTTCGTAATGGAAGAGGTAAGTAGAAATCTCGACTCGAAAATCGAAAACTGGGGGCTCACTCAGTCCGAAAAGAAAATCATCATGAATCGTATCACTCCAACTCTCGATTATGAGGATTTCAGAGGATGTGATTTGGTGGTTGAATGTACGCGTTATTCCGAAACAGGACGCAGAAGTACTCCGTTGAGAAAAAATATTTTCAAAAAACTTGAAGAAATTCTTGAACCTGATGCCATTATTGCCACTAATGGACCAACAGTAATTATTAGTGAACTTGCTGCAGACTTGATACATAAAGAAAGATGCGTAAGTCTGTATTTTCCTGTAGCACATCCCGATGCACGTATTCTCGAAATTGTGAGTGGAATGTACACTTCGAACGAAGTGTATGCAAAAATGGAAATTTTTGCCAAACTCATCGGATACAAACCTCACAAAGTGAGTGAAAGCAATGGAAATGTGAGTATGCGTTTGATGGTAGCCATGCTCAACGAAGCGTGTGAAATATTAATGGAACACGTAACTTCGATGGAAAACATCGAAGAAACATTTACGATAATCTATGGTCAGCGCTACGGAATTTTCCGTATGGCTGATATTATTGGAATTGAGCGAATGGTAACTCTTATGGAAGCAATGTTTAACGATTTTGGAGATAAGAAATACAAACCCAATCCCATTCTGTGGAAACTATATCGGTCGAATCAATTGGGAATTCGTACAGGAAAAGGATTTTATATTTATGACCAAAACGGTAATGTAACCGGCATCAATAATTCACTTTTTTAAACAGGAAATCAAATTAAAATGAAAATTTTGGTACTTAACTGTGGCAGTTCGTCCATTAAATACAAACTTTATCAGATGGAAACTCGGCAAGTACTTGCTCAGGGTGGAGTGGAAAAGATTGGGCTGAAGGGTTCTTTTCTGAAATTCACTTTACCGGATGGCAGAAAAGTGATACTCGAAGGTGAAATTCTGGAACATCAGGCAGGTATTGAATATATTTTGGGCGTTTTGCTCAGCAAAAAATATGGCTGTATTAATTCTTTGAGTGAGATAGATGCGGTTGGTCATCGTGTGGTGCATGGAGGAGAGAAATTCAATCAAAGTGTTTTGTTAACGCAAGAGGTGATTGCATCCGTTGAAGAATGCATTGAGCTGGCACCCCTACACAATCCACCCAATTTGAAAGGTATTTATGCAATTCGGGAACTCATGCCCGAAACGCCTCAGGTTGCTGTGTTCGATACTGCTTTTCATCAAACGATGCCTGACTATGCTTATATGTACGCATTGCCTTATTCGCTCTACGAAAAATATGGTATTCGCCGATACGGTTTTCATGGAACGAGTCATCGCTACGTTTCGAAAAGGGCGTGCGAATTTCTTGGTGTTCCTTTTGAAGAGCAACGCATGATTACTGCCCATATTGGCAACGGTGGGTCGGTAGATGCGATCAAAAACGGGAAATCCATCGACACGAGTATGGGAATGACGCCGGTAGAAGGATTGATGATGGGAACCCGCTCAGGTGATGTTGATCCGGGAGTTTTGACTTATCTCATGGAAAAGGAACGCTTGGGTGCTCAGGGAATATCACGTTTGGTGAATAAATTCTCCGGCGTGTTGGGTATTTCGGGTGTATCGTCGGATATGCGGGAAGTGGATGCTGCGATTGAGCAGGGAAATAAGCGTGCAGCCTTGTCGCTCGAAATGTATAACTATCGCATCAAAAAATATGTGGGAGCTTATACTGCCATTTTGGGCGGTCTCGATATCCTTGTATTTACCGGTGGAGTAGGCGAGAACCAGGCTATTACTCGAAGTGAAGTATGTAAAAATATGGAATTTTTGGGTATCGAACTTGATGAAGATAAAAACGTTTCGGTGCATGGGATAGAATGCGAAATAAGTAAACCTGAATCGAAAGTGAAGGTTGTTGTTATTCCAACGGATGAAGAGTTGACCATTGCTCAAGACACATTGCAAATCGTTTCGAAAAATCTTTCGAATTAAGGTCTCAGACGGGTAGGGTGGTGAACTAATCGTTTTTATTAATATCATCAATCTCGATTAGCTTATTGACGATAGCGTAGATGGTAAGTCCTGACGTGCTGTGGATATCGAGTTTTGTTGATATATTGCGCCGATGGGTTATTACGGTGTGAATCGAGAGATTGAGTTTTTGAGCAATTTGCTTGTTAGAGAGTCCTTTTACAACCAACCCGACGATTTCTTTTTCGCGTGAGCTGAGACACTCTGTCGAAATGTCTGTATCGGGGGATGATATTGCTTTTTTTAATTTGCTTATTATTTGTTCACTCGAATCGAATATGGAAATTGACTCATCGTATTGCGAGAGAAGAGAATTTTCACACAAGACGCTTTGCAATGCGATGATTTTAATGCCGCCGGATTTGATGATTTCCTTTTTTAATTGCTGAGGGGATGAAAATCCCGTCAGAATCGGATTAAGGATTAAGATATCGAAATTATGATGGGCTACCGATTGCCTGAGTTGTTGAAAGTTTTTTATTTCAAAAAATAAAATCTGAGAATTCATTCTTTTGAGAATCGATATAACTCCGGCTCGGATTACATCGGACGATTCGGCAATTGCTATCTTAATTTGTTTGCTCATCTCTTAGCCGGTTTTTTTGTTCCAGTTTCAGAATCGAAGGAATAAGCAATTGATTTTCTATTTTATTATGTGAGGCTAGATCGTATTCGCAGTTAAATATGTCGAACAATACATTGTTTAACTCATTCGATCCTTTGGCAGGATAATATTTAATTAAAATCTGCTTAAACTCCTTTAGTCTGTATTCAACTTGATCGTGATGACGCCGAAAAATATCGATATTGTATTTTCGATTGTTTTTTCCTTCGATCAGTTCACGGATATAAGGGAATACTTTTGTTTCTTCATACATCATGTGTTTTCGAACCTCTTCTACATACTCGTCAAAATAGTTCAACACAGCATTGTTCAGGTCGTTCTTTCTTTCGGTTAGGACATTTTCTAATCCTTGCCTGATTTCGGGCAGTCTAAATTCGAGAAAATATTCATGCGACCGTTGCAGGTACGTTATAAGAGCTTCCGGCGATATATTGAGAATCGTTTCTTCTGCAATGTCATCGTCTTTTACCAGCATGTTGGCTACAGCCAAAAAAGTCGCTACATCGACATTATTTTCTTTGCACACCTCAGCAATTGTTTTTTCGCCAAAACCTAGTCCAATTCCAAAACGATTGAGGACTAGTAATATACGAAAATGTTGAGTAGCCAAGTCACTCATTTTGTGCGTAGGAGTATATGTCATCAATTTTTTCATTAAGATACATTTTAGGACAAAAATAGCATTAAAATCTGTGATTGAGGGTCGTTTCGAAAATAATCAAATTTTCGATTTATTTCCAAGTATCTCTTTTTGAAGAATATCTTTGTCGAAAACAAAAAGAGGATATTCCGAAGAACATCCTCTTTTTGAATATGATTTTGAAAGAATAGTAGAACTATTTTAATTTTTATTCTGAAACCACTTCAAACGGTATTTCTACCGATACTTCCTTGTGTAATTTAACTGTTGCTTTATAATTCCCGACTTCTTTTACGGGATCTTTGATGACGATGAGTTTTCGGTCAATTTCGAATCCCTTTTCTTTTAGAGCATCGGCAATTTGGATGTTCGTTACCGACCCGAAGATAGTACCCGTAGAGCTTGTTTTTGCACCGATGGTGAGAGAAACTCCCTCGAGTTTGCTGGCAAGTTCTTGAGCCTCGTTTTTGATTTTTTCGATTTTGTGAGCACGTTGTTTCAAATTTTCGGCAAGTACTTTTTTTGCCGATTCGGTAGCTATATAAGCCTTCCCCTGAGGAATGAGATAATTGCGACCATAGCCGCGTTTCACGTTAACGATATCGTCTTTATAGCCCAAATTTGGAACGTCTTCTTTCAATATTACTTCCATTTTTTCTCCTCCTTATTTCATTAAATCGGTTACGTAAGGCAGCAAAGCGATATGGCGAGCACGTTTGACGGCCTGTGCTATGCGGCGTTGAAATTTAAGCGAAGTTCCGGTGATACGACGGGGTAAGATCTTTCCTTGTTCGTTCAGAAACTTTTTAAGGAATTCAGGATCCTTATAGTCGATGTATTTGATTCCGTTCTTTTTGAAACGACAATATTTTTTCTTTTTTACATCTACCGAAACCGGTGTTAGATAACGAATTTCTGATTGTTTTGCCATTTTTTAGTCCTCCTTTTCTTCTATTTCAACTTTCTCAGCCACCTTTTCTTTTACAGGAGCAGGAGCTTCGTTTTTCTTACTGCCTTTGTTGTTACGCCTCTTCTCGGCGTATTCTAAAGCGAATTTGTCTTGTTTCACTGTCAGAAAACGAATCACGCGCTCGTCGCGACGGTAGTTAATTTCCAGTTTTTCAATCACCGAAGGATCGGCTTTGAATTCCAAAAAATAATAAAAACCGGTGGTCTTTTTGTCAATGGGATAGGCTAACTTGCGCAATCCCCAATTTTCTTCGTTTACGATTTCGGCTCCTTGTTCGGTAAGGATGTTTTTGAATTTGTCAACCGCTTCCTTCATCTGTGCATCAGACAAAACGGGAGTCAAAATGAAAACGGTTTCGTAATTGTTCATACTGATAATCTTTTGATTAGATAATTATTATAGCTAAATATCGAATTTAGAGGTGCAAAGATACAATAAAACTTTGATATTTCAAATGCTAACTTCGAAAAAATTACGGAATAGAGTTTTAATTTGTTTCCATTTTAGTCTTTTATTTGTTTCATTTTCAGTATAATTCTATGCCTCGATCAGGATGATCGACTGAATGAAGTCAAACGAACAATTTAGCATGATAGGCGTTTAATATATTGAATATAAAACTATAATATATATGATAGAGGATATGCTAACATCAGCTCATCAAGTTGTTAGAAGATGGTATCTTCCGCTTGTTATTGGCGTTATTTTGTTGATTTTAGGAGTTTGGACGCTTTTCACTCCGGCAAAATCTTACGTAGCATTGGCTATTGTTTTTGCAATCGGTTTTTTGATTAACGGAATTCTCGAAACTTATTTTGCTATCGTAAACAAAACGAATGGCTGGTCGCTGGTATTGGGAATTTTGAGTTTTATTCTTGGCTTGGTTCTTCTGTTTAATCCTGCATTGTCAGCAATAACGCTACCGATCTACGTGGGGTTTATGTTGATGTTTCGTTCTGTTTTGGGTGTCGGAATTGCACTTCAATTGCGCCGTCATTATGTAATCGATTGGGGGACGCTGATGGTGTTTTCGGTATTGGGAATTTTGCTTTCGATTTTGATGATTTTTAATCCGGCATTCGGCGGATTGTCCATCGTGTTTTGGACCGGTTTTGCTTTTTTGGCCTGTGGAGCACTTTCGATAATTTTTGCCTTGAGATTGAGAAAGTTGCATACTTTCATTCAAAAAGAATTGGAATAAGTGTTGGTATTACGTGTTTGCTACCGGGATACAAACGGTCTTTCACGCTTGTGTCCCTATATATTTTTTTGACTGCCCCAGAACGAAACTTTTTTAATTGTTTCTAATCGAAAGTATTTCGCCGGTTTTCAAAACTTTTCCTATAGACGGATTCCATGACTTAATTTGTTCGATCGAGCAATTGTATTTTCGAGAAATAGAATAGAGTGTCTCGCCCATTTTTACAGTGTGTCGGATATTAGCATCTTTGTTGACAGTATCTTCTGACGATGAATCGGATTTTGCGTCCATTTCCTCCGGATCGGGAACGGTTGTATATTCGGGGCGACGCATGGTTTGCTTTTCCTGATGAATTTTGCTACTCAACGGTGAATTGTTTGTCGTGTTTTTATGATTTGTTTCGCTTGCTAGCTGAGACATTGTTTTTCGAGATGCCTCCCGCGAGTGCACCATATAATTTTTATCTGACTGAGCTTTCGAAATTTCATCCGAAGATTCAAATCGAGACAAATTGACCCGATTGGCTTCGTTTTCCGAAATATTTTTCGCAAAGTAAATACTGTTTTCTTCTTCGAAAACTTTTTGCTTTGCTATTTTCGCTTTTTGAGAGGTCAGTCGATCTGCTTCTTTCAATACACGTCCACCACGCAAGTAGCGCGAAGCATAATAAGGTTCAGTGGATGCGGTGATGATTACTCCATCGGATGTAGAAGCATGGATAAAATTGAACTCGCCATTTGATTTTTTCTCGATGACAATTCCAACATGGCCTACTTTTCCATTTTTGCGACGTCCCTCAAAGAAAACCAAATCGCCTATTTGCAAATCATCCTTCCGTCTGATAGTAGGTACTTGTCTGTCCTGATCTTCGGAGCTGGCTCCGAGTTTGTATCCGAATTTTAGAAATACGAAAGATGTGAATCCGGAGCAGTCAAACGCATTAGGCCCTTTTCCTGCAGGCCGGTATGGCTTACCTAAAAAATCTTTGCTATAATTGATCAACTGCTGTTGTGTTGACGAAAGGTACGGTTTCTCGGAAACGGCTTTTCGTGATGTTCCACAGGAAGCGAGTAGCAATGTCAGTAATAATAGCCAGAGAATAGTTACAATTTTTTTTTCGATGAAAAAATATGTCATAAACACGTATTCGTCGGACAGATTGAATTTTATTGCAAGACAAATATATAAAGAATTGATCGTGATTGCTGCTGTTATTCTGTTTTTTTAACGTTTAGAATTCCGCTTCTTAATTATTTTTCGATCGTTTCGGCTTATTTTTGTCCGAAAATTGACTTTGAATAGATGAAACAACTCAAAAATATCGTATTCGACTTTGGAGGTGTACTTATCGACTGGAATCCTCGTTATCTGTATCGAAACGTTTTCCGGAGCGAAGATGAAATGGAATACTTCCTCGAACACATTTGTCCGTACGACTGGAACCTCATGCAGGATGCCGGCCGTTCGCTCGCCGAAGCAACGCTGTCGAAACAAAAAGAACATCCCGAATACAGCGACGAAATTGGGTTATATTATGGCAGATGGATTGAAATGGTAGGTGGAATTTTCGATGAAAATGTGAAATTATTGAAGCCGCTGAAAGAAAAATACAATTTGTATGGACTGACGAACTGGTCGGCCGAAACGCTACCGCTTGCTCAAGCTAAATACGATTTTTTTGATTTGCTTGACGGAATTGTTGTATCGGGTGCAGAAAAAATCATAAAACCTGATCCTGCACTTTATCACATATTGATCGATCGTTATCAAATTGATCCTCGAGAAACGCTGTTCATCGACGATAATCCGGAAAACATCCAAACTGCCAAACAACTCGGATTTCAGACGTTACACTTCACGCCTCAAATCAATTTAGAGCAAGAACTGAAAAATAGAGGCATTATCGATTGATGCCGGGAAGAATTCCGTCCGCGAAAAATAGTTTTAAGGCGGAAGCATTTTCATAGCAATCTCAAAAAAAGCTTGGGTACGGGCGTTTCGAAATGCATGATTTCACCCGAAGTGGGGTGATAAAATTCCAACACCCGTGCATGTAGTGCAATGCGGCCTATGGATGTGGATGATCCGTATTTGCGGTCGCCCACGATAGGATGTCCAAGATCCTTGAGATGGACGCGTATCTGATTTTTGCGCCCGGTTTCGAGCTCCAATTCGAGTAACGAAAATTTGTCGGTAGTCTGCAAAACTTTATATGTTGTGATAGCCAGTTTTCCCCCATTATCCACGGGACTGGAATACATCATATAGTTCTTTTTGTTTTCGGTTAGCCAACTCGAAATTTTCCCCTCAGGTTCATCCATTTTTCCCTCTACAACAGCTACATAAGTGCGTTTGGTAACCATATCGCGCCAATTGTCGCGCAACTGATGCTGGGCTTCGCTATTTTTGGCAAAGACCAATATTCCCGAAGTCAATTGATCGAGCCGATGAACCGTATATATTTTATTGTAAGGAGATTGTTTTTGGACGTAATCCTTAAGCAAGGAAACCGCAGTTGTATCAATTCCACTTCCGGTAGTGATTGTAAGCAGCCCTGCTTCTTTGTCGATAACAATGATATCATCATCTTCATACAGAATGCGCAATTGCGGAATATTCTTCTCCACGATGCTCCGATGATTACCAACAATAATTTTATCACCCGATTTTAAAGAATAATCAAAGCGCGTTATCGCTTTGCCGTTGACAATGATTTGACCGTGTTTGAGTAACGATTTCACCGAATTTCGACTCTTTTCACTCATATTTTTCAGCAAAAAATCGAGCAAAAGAGCTTTTTCGTTCACGATCATTTCCTGTTTTTTCTTCGTCGATGCAGCAGGAGACTTTTTATGTGTTTGTTTGTTCACTTCTTTAAATTATTTTCGTAATCTTTTATAAACCCGAGAGTCATCCAATTAGCCATTGCCTGTCGATTATTTTGGAGGATAATGCGACGACGATCGAAATCATTCTGAATATTGCCGACTTCTATCAGAATGGATGCCGGTTTGTAATTGCGAATGACATACAAATCTCTTTGACCAACTACTCCCTGAAATCCTCTCCAAGGCTGAAATTGGTCATATTTCTGTTGAAAAACATCGCTCATGGTTTTGGCCAATGCAATACTTTTCGGATCTTCGGAATGATAAAAAAACACGTCGATTTGTTCGGTCCGGTTACGGCTATCCACGTGAATTGCAATGGCTCTCTGGTAATCGAATTTTTCACGATCCTCCCGATAAAGCTTATTGACAGCATTCACCCTCTGTTTGAGCCTGTCGAGCTGACCTAGGGGAATAGGCTCACCCATGCAAGTTTCATCGTAACTATTGTTCAAAAATTTGTCGTCACGAATGCCATCGTTCTGGTCTTGAATGATCATATAAACCGTAGCGCCCTCGGCCATTAAGTTTCTGGCCAATCGAAGTGCAATATCGTAAGCATGCTCATCTTCATGGAGTTCGATTCCGTCAATATTGCTTACCGCACCAGGATCAGGGCCTCCATGTCCGCTTTCGATATAAAAACAGGCATTTTTAAGTTTGTCGGAATTTTTGGGCACATCGGCAGATGCACTTCCAAAAAGAGCCGGATCGAATGTTGAAAAACCAACGGACTTTGGAGGATAAACATCTCCGGGATGCAATGGAGGAATAAGATAAACCGTGCCTAACTCAAGTCCACCCTTAGCATTTAATCGATCTCTGTTCAATTGAACAAATTCGCGTACATAGGTGGAATCGATTCTGTTCCAACGTCTAAGAAACGAATAAACGCCATCCCCCTGGATCGGATAAGCCATATCCTGAGCGGCAACGGATAAAGGAATGAAAAAAAGGACAAAACACGATATTTTGTAAAGCCGTCTTCTCAATGCAATCACATTCTTAATCATAACGCAAAATTACAAAAATTATGGCATCGAACTTTCCAATAAATAAAACCTATCGGCTATTTAATACAATCTGTTTGCAGTCTGAAGTTTTATTTATAACTTTGCGCGTTAGAAAGACGATGTGGACAGATTTGAGCTGCTTGCAACCACAGAAAAAAATGCTAAAACCATTCTCCGCAATGCTTTAGACTTCCCTTTGTTGCTTAGTAAGCTTTCACGATTCCGCTGTTTTTCAGGTACAGATTAACAACGATTTATGAACTATTTATTTACTTCCGAATCAGTGTCCGAAGGACACCCCGATAAAGTAGCCGATCAAATATCGGATGCTTTGCTTGACGAGTTTTTGGCTTACGACCCTAACTCAAAAGTAGCTTGCGAAACGCTGGTAACAACCGGACAGGTAATACTGGCAGGAGAAGTCAAATCACAAACTTATGTGGATGTGGCCGAAGTGGCACGTAACGTAATTGCCAAAATTGGTTACACGAAGAGCGAATATCGTTTCGAAGCACAATCGTGCGGCGTTTTCTCGAGCATTCATGAACAGTCGGACGACATCAATCGTGGCGTCGACCAAAAAGCCGATCCCATGCAACAGGGAGCAGGCGATCAGGGAATGATGTTCGGTTATGCAACAAACGAAACCGAAAATTTCATGCCGCTTCCTCTCGATTTGAGTCATGCGTTGTTGCAGGAATTGGCTTATATCCGCAAAAATGAGCTCCACCTGATGCCCTATCTTCGTCCTGACGCCAAATCTCAGGTAACCATCGAATATTCCGAAGACGGAACGCCACTTTGCATTGATACCATTGTGATCTCCACTCAGCACGACGAATTTATTTTGCCCGAAAACAATTCGCCTGAAGCTTCCGACGAGGCTGATAAAGCCATGCAAAATAAAATTCGCGAGGACATCATCAATATCCTCATTCCTCGAGTAAGAGAAAAATACAAATTCAAAAAAGATATTCATAAACTTTTTGAGGGTAATATCAAATATTATATCAATCCTACAGGCAAATTTGTTATCGGGGGTCCTCATGGAGATACAGGACTTACAGGCCGAAAAATCATCGTTGACACTTACGGAGGAAAAGCTTCTCACGGTGGAGGTGCGTTTTCGGGAAAAGATCCTTCCAAAGTTGATCGTTCGGCAGCGTATGCAGCTCGCCATATCGCCAAAAATTTGGTTGCCGCAGGTGTAGCTCCCGAAATTCTTATTCAGGTTTCGTATGCCATTGGCATCGCAGAACCGATGAGCATTTATGTCAACACATACGGCAAAAGCAATGTCAATCTTTCGGATGCCGAAATCGCCGAAAAAGTGAAACAACTCTTCGATATGCGTCCAAAAGCTATTGAACAACGGCTAAAACTTCGAAATCCGATTTATTTCGAAACGGCTTCATACGGCCATATGGGACGTGAACCTCAAGTGGTGAAAAAAGTTTTTTCGTCGCGCTACATGCCCGAGCCTGTAGTGTGCGAAGTTGAACTTTTTACTTGGGAAAAACTCGACTACGTAGATAAAGTAAAAAATGCATTCGGACTTGAGTAGAAAAAACATGAAAGTTAATAAAACAGAGAATGATGCTTCCGAATTTTTGGAGACTCAAAATTTGGGAGTTGTTGTTTATTGTGCCTCAAGCCCGCAAATCGGACAGAATTATTTTGAAGCAGCCGAGAGACTGGGACAATTATTTGCCGAGCAAGGAATAGCGGTAATTAATGGTGCAGGCAAACAAGGTTTGATGGGGGCTCTCAACGATTCCACTCTTGCACATGGTGGAACGTCCATAGGAGTTATTCCCAAATTTATGGTAGATGCGGGTTGGTGTCACGAAAGCTTAACCAGAACAATTTTAACCGATACCATACACGAACGCAAATCGTTGATGGCCGAAATATCTAACGCAGCTATCGCATTGCCCGGAGGAATCGGAACACTCGAAGAGTTAGCCGAAATTATCACTTGGAAACAATTGGGACTTTACAACAAACCTATCATCATCATCAACATAAACGGTTATTACGACTTATTGCTTCGTTTTTTGGACAAAATGATGACGGAGCAGTTTATGAACCCCGATCATTGTCAAATGTGGAAAGTAGTATCAACACCCGAAGAAGCGATTGAATTGCTAAATAATTTTCCTGCATGGATTCCTACGTTTTCCAAATATGACAAAAAAGAGTTGTAACTTTGCGAAAATTTACGACAATAAGTGTTCGATACGATTCGCAATACAACACTCGATACCACTTCATTTTTCCTCATCGGGGAGCCTGTGGTTGCTAAAACCGATTCTGTCACTTTCGGCTTTTCTCCGTATAAAGTTATTGCTAACGATTCATTAGGCATTCATTTCAAAAAGGATTCTATAGCTTATTCAATCCAGTCTGTCGAAAATGGCAAAGTTGGAATTCCGCGTAATTATCCTCTATACGAAAACAGTCTCTTTTTTTTGATTTTTTTGTTATGCCTATCCATTTTTTCTTTTTTTTATGGCATTTCCGGAGGATCGATTCGCAATCACTTCGAGGAAGAATTTCGTCGCAAACGTCACTCATTATCTTACAGAGAGCAGGTGACAGCAGCTGACGTTTGGGCCGATTTTTTCATGATCGTGCAAACCATTTTGATTGCAGCAATGGTTGCTTACAAGTATTTTGTACAGCAGGGATTTGTTTTGCCTTCTATAGAAATCAAAACGATCTATTTCATCGGATTGGGAATATTTTTTGGATTATTTATATTGGGACGTCTATTGATTTATCGATTGTTCGGAAGTGTTTTTTTCTCAACCGATGTTTCAGAACTGATGTCGAAATACCTTTCTCTGATAGGATTTATGGGAATATTGTCTTTTGTTCCCGCCTTTATTTTTGTTTTTGTTCCACAGTTCAGTAAAATAATGCTGATTATTCTTATTATAATTTTTTTTATTAGTAGAGTCATCATTATAGTTTCTGTTTTAGATATTTTTGTTAAACGCAGGTTAGGTTACTTTGGTTTTATTGCGTACCTTTGCGGCGTCGAAATTTTGCCTTATTTTTTACTTTATTTTGGGGCAATTTCGTTGATTCACATTGTTGGCAGCATAACATTATGAATGTAAGGAAAGTTAAGAAGATACTTATATCACAACCCAAACCCACAACAGACAAATCTCCCTACTACGAGATTGCCGAAAAATTTCATGTCGAGATTCATTTTCGTCCGTTCATCAAAGTAGAGCGCGTATCGGTTAAGGAGTTTCGTCAACAGCGCATCAATATTCCCGACTACACGGCTATTGTTTTCACCGCGCGTACGGCCATCGATCATTTTTTTTCGTTGTGTGAAGAATTACGAATTACGATGCCCGAAACCATGAAATATTTCTGTATCTCCGAGTCCGTTGCTCTATATTTGCAGAAATACATCGTGTATCGCAAACGCAAGATATTTTTCAGTCAGACGGGAAAAATAGAAGGGTTGAACAATGCAATTACGAAACATTCCAAAGAAAAATTCTTGGTACCTGTCCCTGATCAGCATAATGATGAGGTAACTCGTTTTCTTGAAGAAAAAAAAATCGATTATACCGAGAGTGTTATGTATCGTACGGTGAGCAATGATTTTGACAAAGACGAACCGTTTGACTACGATATGGTTATTTTTTTCAGTCCTGCCGGAGTGCAGTCACTTTTCAAAAATTTCCCCGACTTTAAACAAGGTGACATTGCCATCGGGTGTTTCGGAAGCACTACTGCCAAAGCCGTTGAAGAAGCTGGATTGAGACTCGATTGTGAAGCTCCGCTTCCTGGACTTCCTTCTATGACCGCTGCTCTTGAAAACTTCTTGAAAGAAAACCACAAAAATCGCTGAAATCCTTTGACAGTCGAGATGCTTGGTTTATTCGATGAGAAAATTTTTAAAATTACTTCGAAAGAGAATCAACAAATAACAAAAACAACTATCTTTGTTCATTGAATTGCTTTCGGAGGAATGCTTTTTATCATATGATGGAAGGACTTAAAAAGAGAACTTTACAAAAGGGACAGCGTATTTCCGGCGTGAAACGGATTGAACACCTTTTTGTACATGGAAAGTCCTTTATATCATATCCGTTGAGGGTGGTATATGTGATTCGTTCTTCAAGAGACGATTATCCTATATCGGTTATGGTGAGCGTGCCTAAGAAAAAATTGAAATCGGCCGTTGCTCGTAATCGAATGAAAAGACTCGTTCGTGAAGCCTTTCGCCAAAACTCCCATCTGTTGGATATAGATGCATTTCCACATGAACAATCGTTGGATATTGCATTTGTGTATCTCAAAGATGAGCTTTGTGATTATGCCACAATTCAAAAGGCGGTACTCAAGGCGTTAAGCGAAATAGCCCGTCAGATGAAGGGAAACAAAAAATGCTGAAAATTTTACGAAACATAGTAATCCAAATTCTTCTGGCTCCGGTGTATTTCTACCGGTTTGCTATATCTCCGCTCACGCCTCCCAGTTGCCGATATACACCCACATGTTCTCAGTATGCGATAGAAGCATTGAAAAAACACGGACCCATTAAAGGTTCGTGGCTATCTGCCAAACGCATCTTAAGTTGCAACCCGTGGGGTAGTTCGGGGTACGATCCTGTTCCTGAGCCAAAAGTAAAGGTAAAAAAAGACAGCTCGAAAGCATAGCAAGACACACTATGGAACTTTATGACGTACATACTCACCAAGTTTTTTTAGAGGACAACGATGACCCCTATCACTCGTGTATCCTCGATGTTTATCCTTTGGAATTTGAAGTAGCAAAAGAATCTTATCACCGACACGCTTTCTCATGCGGAATCCATCCATGGTATTCCGAGGATAGCGATTTTCAAATGCAATATTTGACCGAAATAGCAACTGATCCACGCATCGTAGCTATCGGCGAAACAGGTATCGATAAACTGAAAGGGCCATCATACGACATTCAGATCCCTGTATTCAAAAAACACATCGCATTGTCCGAATCTCTCAAGAAAC
>JARKPE010000140.1 GCA_029975415.1 Dysgonamonadaceae bacterium
TTCACGATCGAAATAATTAAAAATGGCTGTATCATAAGCCGATGATACGGCAAAAGCTTCTTTTGCAAACCATCTGCGATCGTCGAGGTCGGAATCGCCTTTTGTTTCTTTGAGCAACCGAATCAACGGTTGGTACTGATTTTTGGATGCTACAATAATTGAATCCTGAAAGTTTTTGGCAGCAGCACGAATAAGCGAAATTCCACCTATGTCTATTTTCTCGATAATTTCCTCTTCTGTTGCGCCTTGAGCCAGTGTTTGTTCAAACGGATACAAATCAACAATAACCAGATCGATCGATGGGATATCATAAGATTTTACCAGTTTACGATCATTTTCATTGTCTCGACGATATAGAATTCCACCGAACACTTTAGGATGAAGCGTTTTCACTCTGCCTCCCAATATAGATGGATAACCTGTAATATCTTCCACCGAATCGCATTCGTATCCCAGCGATTGGATAAAGGATTGCGTTCCTCCGGTTGAAATCAGTCTCACATTCAAATCATTCAGCAACGCAAGTATTTCATCCAATCCATCTTTATGATATACCGAGATGAGCGCGGCATTTATTTTTTTCGACATATATAACTTTCTATATTTAAAGGACTACAAAGGTATAAAATCTATTCTTATTATATTATCGGAAATATCATCGATTTGCTTTTTTTTAATAAGCCTCAGCTTTTGTATCATATTTTCCTATTGATCAAAATAATAGACTTCGAAAAACAAAAAAGGCTGATATTCGTATATCAACCTCTTTCCTTACTATTGTAGCGAGAGGGGGGTATGATCCCCCGACCTCATGATTATGAATCATGCGCTCTAACCAACTGAGCTATCTCGCCATCACGTACAACGAATTCGTTAACGAAATTCGAGGTGCAAAAGTAGAATTTATTTTTGAATATTACAACAGATAATTGAAATTTGATGGAAAATTAAGTAGCAACACCTCTAATCTAATTTTTCTGCAATGTTTGTATCGAATTTCAAATTCGATGCATTGTTTAAAAATTATCGTTTATTTTATAATCTTATGATGTGCTTCTTATGCACAATATTGAGTTCACCTGAATAAATCTTATTTATCGAAATCGAGCAAAAGAAAAACTTAAAAATCAAGTTTTTAGAAAATTAATTTTCAGGATATCGGGCTTTTTAAAACAGACTTATACATTGGCTCAACAGATAGTTTAGATCCCTTTCAATGCTTAGCGTCACCCGAAGAAATTCTCGAGAATTCGCTCAATAGATAATTTAGATCCTTTTCAATCCGGGAGCAAGTACTCCGATGGAAAGGAATACCTGTGAGCGTGAACATTGCGCTTACGAAATCACCGGCAAAGGCAGTCAACCGTATTGCAAAAAAAATTCCTTTGAAAATCAACAATGTATATCTCATCGATAGTGAACAAAAACGGCTGAAAGCCTTGAGTTAGCTCAATATAGAAATCGATTTTGCTGAAATGAGTGAAAGCTGGGTGCTTAAATTTACGATCTCGGAAGTGCGACTACTAAGAAAACTCAACGGGATTTATGCTCTCGACACAGACTTTACCTAAAAACATATAATCATTTCAAATATACATACATTCAAGAAAGATTACATCACTTTTGATGAAGAAAAAGAGCGTGTAGTTACTTTTGCCCCTCTCAATAGCGAAAAGCGTCAAAATCGGCATTCAATGTGTCAAAGGTGGATTTTTGTTTGGGAAACCAATCAATTTAGACCCACACAAACATTTTTACGCCAACAGCGTGCCGATGAAGTTGACATTTTCGCTTTCTTCATCACTCGGAACAGTCGATTTTGCCATGAAGGGCTGAAACGCATGTTTCGCGAAGGTCTTCATCACAAAAGAACACGCAATCGATTTTGTGGACGACAATGCCTACCAACCTTCGTTATCCTTCAATTCAAACCACAAACTTAAAAAATTGATGACTCAACTTGATTTCATTAACGGA
>JARKPE010000141.1 GCA_029975415.1 Dysgonamonadaceae bacterium
GGGAAGACATATTGTTGCACCCAACTCCATCATAGCCTGGTTGTGGATGCCGGGATTAACTGAGTCAATGATCTGATCGGCAATGGACTGAAGCTGTTTTTTCCCTTCGGTAGAATTGATGGGGTGTTGCACTTCGAACAATCGCGATATAACCCGACTGACATTGCCGTCAACCGTAGCGTGTGGTTTGCCAAAGGCAAAGGAAGCTATGGCCGCTGCCGTGTAATAGCCTACTCCTTTCAAGGAGCGTATTTTTTCGAAGTCGCTTGGAAATATGCCTTCGAATTGGTTTGTCAATTGTTTTGCGGCTTGAAGCATGTTTCGCGCACGCGAATAATATCCGAGTCCCTGCCATATCTTCAATACATCTTCTTCCGATGCCGAAGCGAGTGCCCTGATATCTGGAAATTTTCTAACGAAACGAACAAAATAATCATATCCCTGTTCTACACGTGTTTGCTGCAGAATTACTTCGGAAACCCATATCAAATATGGGTCAGAGGTGTGTCGCCAAGGCAAATCTCGTTTATGGTGTGGATACCACGATTGAAGCAGGATACTGATGGTGTGAATGTTGTTCTTTGTGTCGGACATTTGCGAACGAAGTGATTTTTGTTGCACAAATCTACGTCAAAAGTCTTCGATTGAGACAAAATAAGCAAAATTTTTTTTTTGGGCCGTAATTTATTTTTAACCTTGAGAAAAATGCTATATATTTGCAGTCCAAAAAATTACTCTCTACTATCTTAATAATAAAAAAATTATATTATGACAAAAGCAGACATCGTAAACGAAATTGCTAAAAATACGGGTATTGATAAAGCATCCGTATTAGCATCTGTCGAATCTTTCATGGAAATAGTAAAGGATTCGTTGGCTAAAAACGAAAATGTTTACCTTAGAGGATTTGGTAGCTTTATCGTGAAAAAAAGAGCCCAAAAAACGGCACGTAATATATCAAAAAATACTACCATCATCATTCCCGAACACAACATTCCGGCATTCAAACCCGCCAAAACATTTGTTGTTCAGGTTAAAGATGGAAGTCAAAAAGATAAAAAATAATCAACATCTTTCAAACGAAAGATAAAAAAGAAAGGAGACAATAGTATGCCAAGCGGAAAAAAAAGAAAAAGGCATAAAATGGCTGTTCACAAAAGAAAGAAAAGGCTGAGAAAGAACAGACATAAAAAGAAAAAGTAAGCTCAACTAAAATTTCTTTCGATATCACAGGAGCAAACTTAAAACTTTATTTCTTTAAGTTTGTTCTTTGTGCATATCAAGCAGGCAATTCCGGCGGGAATCCTGAAGTCTTCTGTGACAGAAGCCTATTTATAAACATTTAAAAACAAAAATTGTGATAAGCGAACTAATTGTAGATGTTCAGCCAAAAGACATTTCCATCGCTGTATTGGAAGACAAAAAGCTGGTGGAATTGCAACAAGAGGCACAAGATGCTTCATTTGCAGTGGGGAATATCTATTTGGGACGGGTCAAAAAACTGATGCCGGCCCTTAATGCAGCATTTGTAGATGTAGGGCATAAAAAGGACGCTTTTCTTCACTACTTGGATTTAGGGGTAGAATTCAATTCGGTTTCTTATTTTCAGAAACAAATTGAAGACAAAAAAAAGATACCGCAAATATCGAAACTGAAACTGCAACCTGATATCGATAAGGAGGGTACAATCAGCGATGTGCTTAAAGTTGGACAGGAGATTCTGGTTCAAATAGCCAAAGAACCCATCTCAACCAAAGGACCACGCCTGACTGCCGAAATATCGTTCGCAGGACGTTTCATGGTGCTTATTCCGTTTATCGACAAAGTATCCGTATCGCAAAAAATCAAGTCGCGCGAAGAGCGCGCTCGTCTTCGACAGCTGGTTCAAAGCATCAAACCAAAAAATTTCGGAGTTATCATTCGCACGAATGCCGAAGGTAAGAAGGTTGCAGAACTCGATGCCGAACTCAAGATACTTGTTCAGCGCTGGGATGATATGTGCGAAAAATTGCCAAAGGCTAAAGCACCATCGCTTATTTATGAAGAGACCGGACGTACAGTAGCTTTATTGAGAGATATTTTCAACCCCTCATTCGAACAGATATACGTCAACGATAAGGACGTGTATAAACAAATCACCGAATATGTCAGCGTAATTGCTCCGGAGCGTAAAAATATTGTTAAACTTTACACCGGCGCATTGCCTATTTTCGATAATTTCGGTGTAACCAAACAGATAAAATCGCTCTTTGGTAAGACAGTCACATTTAAAAACGGAGCATACCTCATTATCGAACATACGGAAGCGCTTCACGTAATCGATGTCAATAGTGGCAATCGTAACAAGTCGAAGATGGGTCAGGAAGACAGCGCTTTTGAAGTGAATGTGGCCGCAGCCGAAGAAATAGCGCGTCAGCTGCGATTAAGAGACATGGGTGGTATTATCGTCATCGATTTCATCGATATGATGAAAGGCGAACATCGTAATAAGCTTCATGCTATGATGCAGGAGTTTATGGCTAAGGATAGAGCCAAACACAATATTCTGCCCTTAAGCAAATTCGGTCTCATGCAGATTACTCGTCAAAGGGTTCGTCCAGAGATGGAGGTTGCTACCAGTGAAGTGTGTCCGACATGTTTTGGAAAAGGGAAGATCAAATCCTCTATTCTTTTTACCGATACATTGGAACATAAAATCGATTATTTATCCAATAAGTTACAAGTGAAGAAATTCTTTTTACATATTCATCCTTATGTGGCAGCTTATGTTGAACAGGGAATTTTCTCGTTGAAATATAAATGGAAAAAGAAATACGGAGTAGGAATGAAAATAATCCCGGATCAGAGTCTCGGATTCCTGCAATATGTTTTCTATGATAAAGATAAAAACGAGATTGACCTGAAAGAAGAAATAGAAATGAAATAAGACTTCGAAACACGAAGTTGCGAAAATTTAAAAACCGGATTGCAATAGGCAATACCGGTTTTTTTGATGAATTTGCTTTCCAGAAATTGGACGATGCATTTCAAGCAGGATCGACGTCGTAATAAAGGGTGATGTATTTAAACTTTTGATTATCACGCAAGATCGTTTCGGCCTGTTTTACAAGGTTACGAATTTTTTGAGGAGATAACCCTATTTCAGTTTTTAAAAGGATATTGCGGATATAATAGGTTTGAATCTTGCCTATTACGGGTTTATTTGGTCCCCAAACGCGATCGCCTAATGAAGATTTAAGTCGATCTGCCAAATAGTGCGATGCTTCATCCGATTTTGATTCGTTTTTGTCTTTGATGACGATCGAAATTAAACGATAAAAGGGCGGATATTTGAATATTTTTCGTTCTGACAATTGAGAAGCAAAAAAACTTTCGTAGTCATTTTCTACAATATAACGATAAATAGATTGATCGGGATCATTGCTCTGAATAATGACTTTTCCTTGTTTACTTTTTCGTCCTGAACGACCTGCTGCTTGCGTCATTAGTTGAAATCCACGTTCATAGGAGCGAAAATCGGGATAGTTGAGGAGCGAATCGGCAGAAATAATTCCCACCACACTCACATTGCCAAAGTCGAGTCCTTTGGATAGCATTTGCGTACCGACCAGTATTTGAATTCGATTATTTTCAAAATCGTCGATTATTTTTTCGTAAGAATTTTTTCCTCGTGTAGTATCAGTATCCATTCGGCCAACCTTTGCTTCAGGAAATAGACGGGATACTTCTTCTTCCAATTGTTCCGTACCCTGTCCGAATAGGTCGATGCTTTTTTCGTGGCAAGATGGACATTCGCTTGGCATTGCGTAAGTTGCATTGCAGTAATGGCATACGAGTACATTCCTAAATTTATGGTAGGTGAGCGGAACGTCGCAGTGTTTGCATTTTGGCGTCCAAGCGCAAAGTTTGCATTCTACGATTGGAGCAAACCCGCGACGATTTCTGAAAAGAATTACTTGTTCATTATTCGATAGTGCATGATGAATGCTTTCAATCAGAGCAGGACTGAGAAGCGATTTCATTTTCTTTTTTCGTCTCAGTTCTTTCGTATTTTCGATTATGATTTCGGGCATATCTATTTCTTCAAATCTCTTGCTTAACGCAACTATTCCATATTTTCCCGTTTTTGCATTATAGTATGATTCGATGGAAGGAGTCGCCGAGCCGAGTAATGTTTTGGCACCGAACAAGTGTGCAAGCATGATGCCGGTGTCGCGTGCATGATAACGTGGTGCAGGATCTTGTTGTTTGTAGCTTTGTTCGTGTTCTTCGTCGATGATGACGAGGCCGAGATTCCGAAATGGTAAAAACAAAGACGAGCGTACACCGAGAATTAATTCGTATGGTTTGTCGGATAACATTTTTTGCCAAATTTCCGCACGTTCGTTGTCGTTGAGTTTGGAATGATAAATTCCGAGTTTATCTCCAAATACGGCCGACAATCGCTGCATGAGCTGCGTCGTCAGTGCTATTTCGGGCAACAAATAAAGTATTTGTCGATGTTTGGCAATCAATTTATCTATCAGGTGAATGTAAATTTCAGTCTTTCCGCTCGAGGTAACTCCATGAAGAAGACAAGTATCCTTCGACTCGAATATGCTTTCGATTTCCTCAAGTGCATACTGTTGATATTCGTTCAAAGGAAATGGTCTGTGTGTCTCTATTTCCGATTTGGGCTTAAGTCGTCCCACTTCGACCCTGATTTCGTTCAATATATTTTTTTGAAGCAATCCTTTCAGAATGCTTGGTGATGCATCGGGTAGTTTTAATGCGTCACGACGATTTATCATGTCGGTTTTTGATTTCGACAGGATCGTCGAAATTTCTTCTAAAAGAGCAAGTTGCTTTTTTGATTTTCCTATAATTGCGCCAATTGAATTTGAATCAATTTCCGGATTTAATCGAATAAACGATTCGGTTTTCGGAACGAATTTTTGTTCAATCTGCTGATTCGTTTCAATCACTCCCTTTAGCGACAGTGAATAGATATGAGAATAGATGTTTTTGATACCGAGAATTTTTTCGAGTTTTGAAATTTTCTCGTGCTCAACGACTTGAAGGTATTCAGTAATTTTTCTTTCCGTCGGAGTTAAATCCGAGCTTTCTCGCGTCATCGAAGGCGATATCGAAACAAAAGTTTCGCTTTCCATTCTCAATTTTGAAGGGAGAGCGGCTTTATAAACATCGCCGATAGGCGAAAGATAGTAAAAAGCGATCCATTTCCACAAGTCGAGTTGTTTCTCGTTGACCACTGGATGAGAATCGACCAGAGAATAGATTTTTTTGAGGCGTAGATCGGCTGAAGATGGCTTGTCGTGCAATGCGACAACAATTCCCGTATAATATTTTTTTACACCGAAAGGGACGATTACTCTAAATCCGTAGCCGATCGCATGTTCCATTTCCACCGGAACAATATAGGTAAATATATCGGAAAGAGGTATGGGTAAGATTACATCCGCCAACATTGATCAGAAATAGATGGATGCATTTAGCGTCCACGATGATGATTTGCCGTTTAAGGGATCATTCCAATTGGGTTTCTCTACTCCATAATTGTCGGTGAGCTTTACTCCATAGTTTACCCCAATTTGGACAAGTCTAAATACTTCTATCCCGAGACCAATATTCGCACCGGCTTCAAATTTCTTTGCCTTAATGTCTTCGGTCGCATTTTCAAAATTGATTTTGTCTCCATTAATCAGGTAGCCGAAATAGGGTCCGGCAGCAGCATAAAAATGGACGGGAACCAATGGAATTTTACCAAAAAAAATCTTGGCATTGATTGGAAGCATCAAATACTGATTTGATATTTCTTTTGAAGTCGTGCTTGTCCCTTCCAAATTTTGGATGTTCATCCTGCTGTTTTGATATAAAAGCGAAGCCTCGATGCCCAAGTCAAGAATTGGTATCGGAAGCATTATTTGTAGGGATGGTCCAATCGCATAGTCGGTCAGATTATCAACGTTAAGCGCATCGCTGCTGAACGAAGGATTATTCAATCCTACCCTTCCATTGACACCAAAACGAATCTGAGAAGTTGCGGGTAAACTAAAGATGACCAGTAAAGAAAAAATAATTCCCCGAATGAGTGTATTCTTGATGTTCATAGCCGATATGTTTTTAATTGTTTATGATTGTGTAATCTAAGTCAATAAAACAAATGTGAAGCTAAATAGTTGAGAAATGCAACTCATTTAAAATAAAAAAAGCGCTTTGTCCATAAATGATGAACAAAACGCTTTATATATAATATATGTGTTTGTTAATCTTTGAATTTAGCTTTCAGAAATTCACGATTCAGCCGTGCGATGTTTGAAATAGAGATGTTTTTCGGGCATTCTATTTCGCATGCGCCGGTATTGGTACAATTTCCGAAGCCAAGCTCATCCATCTTTGCTACCATATTTTTAGCACGGCGTGCTGCCTCTATGCGACCTTGCGGAAGAAGCGCAAATTGGCTAACTTTGGCTGATACAAACAACATTGCCGATCCATTTTTGCAGGCAGCAACGCAAGCACCACATCCAATACATGCCGCTGCATCCATTGCCATATCGGCTTGTTCCTTGGGAATAGGAATTGTGTTAGCATCGGGTACGCCTCCGGTATTAACTGAGATGTAGCCGCCGGCCTGAATGATTTTATCGAAAGCTGACCGATCAACCATCAAGTCTTTGATTACAGGGAAACCTGCCGATCGCCAAGGTTCAACAGTAATTGTATCTCCGTCGTTGAATTTGCGCATATGGAGCTGACAAGTCGTAACGTCTTCATCGGGACCGTGAGGGTGTCCGTTGATATAAAGACTGCACATTCCGCAAATTCCTTCGCGACAGTCGTGATCAAACACTACGGGATCTTTCCCTTCGCTGATAAGTTTTTCGTTGAGGATATCGAGCATTTCGAGAAAAGAACTCGCCTGCGAAACGTCTTGAAGCTCGTAATTCTCAAATCCTCCTTTTTCTTTTGGCCCTTTCTGACGCCAAATTCTCAGTTTGATATTTATATTTTTATCCATGAGATGATCTTTTTTTTGAGTTAAGACTTGTAATTACGTTGTTGACGAACTATGAACTCGTAATCGAGCGGTTCTTTATGCATCACAGGGGCTTTGTCTTCACCCTGATATTCCCAGCACGAAACGTAAGCATATTCGTCATCATTGCGCAATGCCTCACCATCCGGTGTTTGAAATTCGGTTCGGAAGTGACCTCCACACGATTCGTTACGATCCAGCGCATCGTGAGCCATCAGCTCTCCCAATTCGATGAAATCTTGCAATCGAAGGGCTTTTTCCAATTCCACGTTCAGCGAATCTTTGTCGCCCGGAATGCGTAAGTTGGTGAAAAAATCCTTTTTCAGTTGCTGTAATTTTTCGATTGCCGTTTTGAGCCCTTCTGCATTGCGTGCCATTCCGACGTATTCCCACATAATGTGCCCCAATTCTTTGTGAATGTGATCAACAGAATGTTTTCCCTTGATGCTCATCAATCGATTGATCCGTTCGTTGATTCCTTTTTCCGCTTCGTCGAATTCAGGACGATCGGTTTTAAATCTCGGCACCTGAATCTGGTCGGCCAAATAATTTTGGATGGTATAGGGGAGAATAAAATATCCATCTGCCAATCCCTGCATCAAAGCCGAAGCTCCAAGTCGATTTGCGCCATGATCGGAGAAGTTGGCTTCGCCAATAGCGAAAAGTCCAGGAATGGAAGTCATCAGTTCATAATCCACCCAAATACCTCCCATTGTATAGTGGATGGCCGGATAAATCATCATGGGTGTTTCGTAGGGATTTTCGTCCACAATCTTTTCGTACATTTGGAAAAGATTGCCGTATTTTTGTTCTATGGCATCTTTTCCCAATCGTTCGATCGCTTCTTTGAAATCGAGATAAACGGCAAGCCCGGTTGGCCCAACGCCATAACCTGCATCGCAGCGTTCTTTTGCTGCGCGCGAAGCAACGTCTCTCGGAACCAAGTTGCCAAAGGCAGGATAACGACGTTCGAGGTAATAATTGCGATCTTCTTCCTTGATATCGTTAGCCTTCAATTTTCCTTCCCTTATGGCTTGTGCATCTTCTTTCTTTTTGGGTACCCATATACGGCCGTCGTTACGAAGTGATTCGGACATGAGCGTCAGTTTCGATTGGAATTCGCCGTGAACCGGAATGCATGTCGGGTGGATCTGTGTCATGCACGGATTGGCAAAATAAGCGCCTTTTCTGTAGCATTGCCATGCTGCCGAACCGTTGGAATTCATTGCGTTGGTAGAAAGAAAAAACGTGTTGCCATATCCCCCTGTAGCTATAACGACTGCATGGGCAGCGAAGCGTTCGAGTTTTCCTGTAACAAGATTTCTGGTGATGATTCCTCTGGCGCGACCATCGATAATCACCAAATCAAGCATTTCGTGACGAGTATAGAGCTTTACCTGTTTTTTTTGAACCGCGCGGCTCAAAGCTGAATAAGCCCCCAGTAGTAATTGCTGCCCTGTTTGACCGCGCGCATAGAAAGTACGTGAAACTTGTGCGCCTCCAAAAGAGCGATTGTCGAGCAATCCTCCGTATTCACGAGCGAAAGGAACACCCTGTGCCACACATTGGTCGATGATGTTGTTGGAAACTTCCGCAAGACGATAAACATTCGCTTCGCGAGCACGGTAATCGCCACCTTTTATGGTGTCGTAGAAAAGACGATATACCGAATCTCCATCGTTGGGATAATTTTTTGCGGCATTTATTCCACCTTGAGCCGCAATAGAATGGGCGCGGCGCGGCGAGTCCTGAATGCAGAAATTAAGGACGTTAAAACCTTGTTCTCCAAGTGTTGCTGCAGCCGAAGCTCCTGCAAGGCCTGTACCGACAACGATGATATCGAGTCGTCGTTTATTGGCAGGATTGACCAGTTTTTGATGGTCTTTGTAGTTCGTCCATTTTTGGGCAAGTGGCCCTTGAGGAATTTTTGAATTTATTTTATTCATAACATCTAATTTCTTTTGTTATCCTAACAGATTTGAGAAACCGAAATGAACGGCGATAGCCACGATCATAAATCCAAGACAAATGATGGTAGCAAAAATATTTCCAATAACCTTTATGCGTTTCATCCATTTAGTGTTGTTCCAACCAATGGTTTGAAGTGCACTCCAAAATCCGTGAGTCAAGTGCAACCACAAAGCTGCAAATGCCACGATATATATTGCAAGCACCCATCCGTTCGAGAGAACTTCGGTTACGAGCTGAGCACTATCTTCGCGTGCTCCGGGTAATTCCAGCAATTCCTTGAATTGCATATTATACCAGAACTGGTATAAATGAACGATAAGAAATAATAGAATAAAAACACCCAGAACAAACATGTTTTTTGACGACCATGCCACCGGTGTTTTGCTTGCCGAAGCGTATCTGTCTGAACCGCGAGCTTTCCGGTTTTGCAATGTTAGAACGATTGCGTAAATAATATGAAATACAAAACCCAGTGCTATTACACCTGTTCCGATGATTGCCCACCAATTGGCTCCCAATATTTCGTTTGCAATGAAATTATAGGCGTCGTAGCTGAAGATGAGCACGAGATTCATCGACATGTGAAACAGTAAGAACAATACCAAAAAAAGTCCGGAAATGCTTTGTACAAACTTCCGCCCGATAGAGGATTTTATTAACCAACTCATAACATTCTTTTATTTTCAGTGATTTAATTGTTTGTTGTGATACCGCACAAATATTTGAAAATTAATTTATTTATAAGTAAAAAAGAGTTTTATCCGAATAGCACTAAAACGGATTGCAAAAATACTACTTTTGACCATTAAAAAGAATTATTTACGGAAATTTTTCCGTAATACTGTTTTTTTAGAATGAATATAATTTAACCTCAGAATGGTTCTTTGTACAAACATAATGAAAAGTTATTGATTATACAAAAAAGATCTGTCTTC
>JARKPE010000004.1 GCA_029975415.1 Dysgonamonadaceae bacterium
TTTTCTCGTCTAACCGGTGCATTTGTCCTAATGATGAGTGCTATCTTTCGTTTTGTCTGAACTAAGTATTATGATTAAGAATTAAAATTTAATTAGTTGATTATTATATAATTACACATTAAAGTATTTACGTATGAAAAAAGTAGGCTTTACTTTAGTCGTCTTAGCGGCAACTATGAATATCTTTTCGCAGGAAGAAAATAATTTTGGCATTCACGTCGAGGCAGGGTATGCATTTAGTTTGCCGAAAGAAGGAGCTGATAATTTTAATTATCATGGTCTGAATATTTTGGCCATGCCGGGATATCATGTGTCTGATAATTTATTTATGGGAGTCGGCATTGGTTTATATGATTACCGATATAATCCTACAGTAGTGGGAGGAACGATGGATGTAGATTTTATTTCGGCTCCCGTATTCGGTCACGGATTATA
The DNA here is from genome assembly GCA_029975415.1 of Dysgonamonadaceae bacterium. Taxonomy (GTDB): domain Bacteria; phylum Bacteroidota; class Bacteroidia; order Bacteroidales; family Dysgonomonadaceae; genus Seramator. The sequence goes on from JARKPE010000004.1 coordinate 436, forward strand.
TTCATTTCCTATATATCCGAAAATTAGTGCGTTTTTGAGTTTAAAAATCGGATATGGAATTGTTTCCAGCAAATTAAATTATACGATGGAGATTCCTAAAGCCGAATGGCAGATGAAGGCTTCGGGAGGGTTATATCTTTCTCCTTCGATAGGAATTTTTTATTCATTGAATAAGAGGCATAAGCTTTCACTCGGACTATCATACGATATGCAGCAATATCGGTTGAAGAAAACGGTGGAAGCTTATGGAACTGATAGTAACGAAACAAATTCGGCTGTCGCAGTGAAAATCGGTTGGTTCTTCTGAAAATATCGAATTGCATTATTTGTAAGATATAAGATATCGGCTGATTTTGTGATGAAAACGCTGAAGAATATTAACGTTCAGAACTTTTATTTGGCTTTGCAGGCGTGCAAAGCATTCGAACAGAGTTGAACAAGCACTTTGCAATGTCGCTCAAAAAAATATGTTTCCGAAAAGGATGGAGCCGCGGCACGGAATGCCGAAAAATAAGTTCGATTTTATCGCATCATTTCAAATGACGACAATCACGTATCGTGCCGTCTTTTTCTTAACTTTGTGCGAGGTATTAAACCATACAGTCAACAAGTATGAACACGTCTGATTCTCAAATTCAGCCCTTGAGGCCTCTTCGCATCATCGTGAGTGGCGGTGGAACCGGAGGACACATTTTTCCTGCCATTTCCATAGCCAATGCTGTCAGGGAACGATGGCCCGATTCCAAAATATTGTTTGTGGGCGCCGAAGGGCGCATGGAGATGGAGCGTGTGCCGGCTGCAGGTTATCGAATTATTGGATTGCCTGTTGTGGGATTCGACCGGAAAAATTTGTTGAAAAATATTTCCGTTCTCTTTAAATTGTTGAAAAGTGTGAGGGCAGCCAACAAAATTATTGCCGATTTTCGTCCCGACATCGCCGTTGGCGTTGGCGGCTATGCCAGCGGGCCTATCCTCAAGGCTGCTTCGTCAAAAGGCATTCCTACGCTGTTGCAGGAACAGAATTCTTATGCGGGAGTTACCAACAAAATGCTGGCCGAAAAGGCTTCGACCATTTGTGTGGCTTACGAAGGTATGGAGCGTTTTTTTCCGAAAGAAAAAATTGTGCTCACAGGCAATCCTTGTCGTCAGGATCTGTCGATTTCGGAAGAAAATCGACGTCAGGGATACGAATTCTTTCACCTCGATCCTTCCCGTAAAACCATTTTGATGATAGGAGGAAGTCTGGGCGCACGAACGCTCAACTCTAGTTTGGTGACAGCATTGCCCGACATTGAACGTTCTGATGTGCAAGTGATTTGGCAGTGTGGCAAGTATTACTACGAAGATATGTCACGATTGGAACGCGAGGGGCGTTTGCCGGCCAACGTACGCCTCTACGATTTCGTTTCGCGCATGGATTATGCCTATTCGGTGGCCGATTTGGTGATTTCGCGCGCAGGTGCGGGATCCATTTCCGAATTGTGTCTGTTGCAAAAACCTGTCATACTCGTGCCTTCGCCTAATGTAGCCGAAGATCATCAGACCAAAAATGCTCTTGCTCTTGTTCGTAAGGATGCTGCTGTAATGATTTCGGATGCCGATGCTCCTTCCAAACTTTTTGCTACGGCCCTCAGCCTTGTTCATGACGATGAGCGGCTAAAGGCAATGAGCATAAATATCGGACGTCTTGCTCAGCGCGACTCGGCCAGACGTATCGTGGACGAAATTGAAAAAATACTGATAAGCAGAAAGGTATTCGAAGATAGTGTGCCGAAGTGAAGATAAAACATTTATCGGAAAAATAAATTGACAAACATTATGGATTTCGAAAATATATATTTTGTTGGCATAGGGGGAATAGGAATGAGTAATCTTGCACGATATTTTTTGTCGCAAAGACGACGCGTGGGAGGCTACGACCGTGCAGCTACCGATCTTACCGAATCTTTGAAACACGAAGGAGCATTTGTTCACTACGAAGATAATATCGAAACCATTCCGTCCGAATTTTTGGACAAGAACGACACGTTAATTGTCTATACTCCGGCAGTCCCTTCGTCTCATTCCGAACTGACCTGGTTTCGACAGCAAGGGTTTATTATTATGAAGCGTGCACAAGTGCTTGGCGAAATCACAAAAAACAGTCGTTCCATTTGCGTGGCAGGCACACACGGCAAAACTACCGTTTCGAGCATGATTGCTCACACGCTGCATCAGTCTCATGTCGATTGCAACGGCTTTTTGGGTGGCATTCTCAAAAATTATGACAATAACTTGATTTTGTCCGATCAGAGCGACATTACTGTGGTAGAAGCCGACGAATACGATCGATCGTTCCACTGGCTGCATCCCTGGATTGCTGTCGTTACATCTGCCGATCCCGATCATCTCGATATCTATGGAACTCATGAGGCCTATCGCGAAAGTTTCGAGCACTTCACTTCGCTCATTCGTCCCGAAGGATTTCTGATCATGAAAAAAGGAATCAATATTATTCCCCGTTGCCACAATTCGGTACGCATTTTCACTTATTCCGAGTCCGAAGGCGACTATCATGCCAAAAATGTTCGCATTCGCGACGGTGCTATCAAATTCGATTTTGTGGCTCCCGATTTAGTCATTCCCGACATTTGGCTGGGAGTGCCTGTAAAAATCAATATCGAGAATGCCGTTGCTGCTTTGGCTGCTACCACGCTTGCGGGCGTCACGCCCGAAGAGGCGCGCAATGCCATGACATCGTTTGCAGGGACAAAACGACGCTTCGACATTCGGCTCAAAACAGATCGGGTGATTCTTATCGACGATTATGCCCATCATCCCGACGAAATTGCAGCTTCCATCACTTCGATCAGAATGCTGTATCCAGACAAAAAAATAACGGGTGTTTTTCAACCGCATCTCTATACTCGCACGCGCGATTTCGCTCCCGAATTTGCCCGAAGCCTTTCAAAACTCGACGAGGTGATTCTCCTCGACATCTATCCGGCACGTGAAGAGCCGATCGAAGGGGTTACTTCCAAAATTATTTTCGATCGAATTGACCATCCGCACAAAATTATGTGCAGTAAGGCTCAATTGCTTGACATTTTGCGCAACCGACCCATCGAGGTTCTTGTAACTCTTGGTGCGGGAGACATCGACCGCATGCTTCCCGATATCGAAAAAGTGTTGAAAGAGAAATGAAAACGAAGTTTTGTCGATAGGCATAATTTTGTAAATTTGCAGTCGTAACTATCTTTTGATGAAAAAGTTTTTAATCATATTCGCATCCTTGCTTGTGACGGGATATCTGATTTTTGCGATGATTTATTTTCGCGATACCTCAGGTGATCAGGTATGCCATTCTTTTGAGGTGATTGTGAAAGATAGTTCCGATACTCATTTTCTGCTTCCCGACGAAATCAGACAGTTGGTGAAAAATAAAGGACTTAATCCTATCGGCAAGCAGATGAAAGATATCAACACACTCGATATCCGGCAAGCTATTCTGACCAATCAGATGGTGAAAACGGTCGAAGTATATTCTGCACAAAACGGTTCGATCATAGCTGCTGTTACGCAACGATCGCCTGTGTTGCGCGTCATGTCCGATGCCGGAGGCAATTATTATATCGATCGCGATCGCGAAAAGATGCCCACTTCTATTCATTACAGTGCTTATGTTCCGGTTGCAACCGGCGCAGTAAGTGAAGAGTTTGCCAAAAATCAGCTGTTCGATTTTGCGGAATATCTGCAAAATCATCCCGAATGGGATGCATGGATCGAACAAATTGTGGTTACCGACGACGACCGTGTGGAACTGATTCCTCGCGCCGGCGATTTTCGAATCGTTTTGGGGACACTGGATGATTATGAGAAAAAACTCGAAAAATTCTCTGTTTTCGTCAAAAAAGGATTGAACGTGGTGGGCTGGAATCGCTATTCCGTGATCAATCTTTCTTATGACAAACAGGTGGTTTGCACAAAAAAATAAATCATATAAATTCTCTTTGATAAACTTCGAAGTGAGGATGAAAACAAAATCGATGTTGGGGTGTTTGAATTTACACTTATTACAATGTCGTCGAAATAATAATTATGATACAAACAGGATTTGTTGCAGCTCTTGATTTGGGAACATCCAAAATTAAGGGCGTTGTCGGACGCATCAACGAAAACAATGTGATTTCGGTGCTGGCATGCGAAACAGTTCCCTCTAAGCAATGCATACGTAGGGGCGTGGTTTACAATGTCGAAGAAACCGGCGCGAATGTGAAAAAACTGATCAATATGCTCGAAAATGTTATCGGACGCAATATTGCCAAAGTATATGTATCCATTGCAGGACAATCGCTTCACACAATACCTTACCGCACTTACAAACAGCTGTCGTCTTCGGGCATAGTTACTGAAAATGTGATCAATCAACTCAATGATGAAGCACAGAAGTTCAAACCGGATTTATCGCGAAAATATGCCATTGCAGACGTGGAATATTTCGTGGACGGAAAACCCGAAAAAAACCCGGTGGGTATTACCTGTTCGATGGTTGAAGCAGAATACCAAATATTGGTGGGGCGCCCTAATCTTGTAGCAAATATCGAAAGAGGAATTGTTGAACGCGCCAATGTGCAAATAGCCGGATATGTGGTAGGTGCTCAGGCTTCTGCTGCTATTTCGCTTAACGAGGATGAAAAGGAATTGGGGTGCGTTTTTATCGATTTTGGGGCAGGAACAACCACTGTGTCTATTTATAAAGGTGGAGTGTTGCGGAGAACGGTTGTTATTCCCTTCGGAGGAAAAACAATAACCAAAGATATTTGTGAGCTTAATTTTACAGAGACAGATGCCGAACAATATAAAATTAAATTTGGTAAGGCTATCGATAGCTCCGATAATTCCCTTTTTTCTCCGTTTTCGTCTAAGTCGGATATCGATTTGGTGGAGCTCAACAAGGTTATTCGGATGCGTTTGGATGAAATCACAGCTAACATCAAGGAACAAATTCGATTGTCAGGTTACGAAGGACAGTTAGGGGCAGGGATTGTTATCACCGGCGGTGCTTCACAACTGAAGAATCTCGATCTGTATTTGAAGGAAAAATTAAATATGCCGGTTCGTAAGGCATCGGCCAAGAAATCATCTGTCAACAATGCTCCCGAAGTAGCAAATGATCCCTCTTTGACTCAAGTGTTGGGGCTGTTGTTGTTCGGAACCGAAGATTGTGAAGCGATAGAGGTGGAAACGGAAGGAATAGAAGAATCGGATTCGCAGACTAAATATTCAAAGAACATCTTCGGCAAACAATCGCATCGTAACGAAGGAATTAAAACTCCCAAAAAAAACAAAACAGACAAAAACAACAAAGGTATTAAAACTACGTTAGGAGGATTCTTTTCGAGCATGTTTTCTGAAGAAGATGAATGAACAAATATTGAATAACAATTTTTTTCCAAGATATGGAAGACAATATATTAGATTTTCAGTTACAAAGTCGCACCAATGCTATTATAAAGGTGATCGGAGTAGGCGGTGGCGGGGGTAATGCCGTAAATCATATGTATTTGCAAGGCATTCACGATGTGTCGTTTGCACTTTGCAATACCGACAACCAGGCTCTCATGAAATCACCTGTTCCGGTGAAAGTGCAGTTGGGACAAAATACAACAGGAGGACTTGGCGCGGGAAATAAACCCGACATTGCTCGTAAAGCTGCCGAAGAAAGTCTCGATCTGATTCAGGACTTGTTGAGCGACGGTACCCGCATGGCTTTTATTACTGCAGGTATGGGTGGAGGCACCGGTACCGGCGCAGCACCGGTAGTAGCCAAAGTTGCCAAAGATATGGGAATACTGACAGTTGGTATCGTTACCATACCGTTTGTATTCGAGGGTCCTCGAAAAATTGTGCAAGCACTTAAAGGAGTGGAAGAGATTGCTTCCAACGTAGATGCTTTGTTGGTGATTAATAATGAGCGGTTGCGCGATATCTATCAGGATCTGACCATGCTAAACGCCTTTGCAAAGGCTGACGATATGCTGGCCACCGCAGCCAAAAGCATAGCAGAGATTATCACCGTTCATGGACATGTGAACCTCGATTTTGCCGATGTAAATACTACGCTCAAAGATGGAGGCGTTGCCATCATGAGTCGAGGAATGGGACGTGGAAAGGATCGGGTGAACGAAGCCATTCACGATGCTTTGAATTCGCCGCTTCTGAATAACAACGATGTGTTTAGTGCAAAGAAAATTCTGATCAATATTTCTTTTGGCGAAGAAAACCCTTTGATGATGGAAGAAATGAATGCTCTGCACGATTTCATGTCGAAGTTTAGCCGTGAAATCGAGGTGATTTGGGGAACGGCCGTTGAAGACGATTTGAAGGAAGATGTGAAGGTTACATTGCTTGCAACGGGATTTTCTATCAAAGATGTTCCCGGAATTGAAGAGCATCGTCTTGCTGAAAGTAAGGCCGAAGAACTGGAACGGAAAATACGCGAAGATGCTCAAAGAGAACGCGAAAAACAAGATGCTTTACTGATCGAAAAATATTATGGGAAAGAAGGTCTTAAAACCCTATCGACAACCAATTTTCAACTCGATCCTTTTGTGTTGAGCACAGATGAGTTGGATGATGATAAAATTATTGAGGCATTAGAGCGAACGCCGGTATTTAAGCGAGAACGAGATTTCAATCCTCGCACATTTTTTGCCGAACAGCATTCGCCTTCAAATTCATTATTCGATTAAAAACAAATAAAATATGTAGTTATGAACTTGTTCGATACAATTAGCGAAGAAATTAAGAAAGCAATGCTCGCCAAAGATAAAGTTCGGTTGGAAGCATTGCGTGGTATAAAAAAAGAGTTTTTGGAAGCCAAAACAGCCAAAGGAGCAAATGATGAATTGTCGGACGAAACCGCTATCGCTATTCTTCAGAAAATGGTAAAACAGCGAAAAGACAGTGCAGAAATATATATGTCGCAGGGACGTTCTGATTTAGCTGAAGGTGAAATTGCTCAAATCAAAGTGATTCAGGATTTTCTGCCTTCTCAACTTACGGCGGAAGAATTGGAAGCTGCTATTAAGAAAATTATTACCGAAGTAGGAGCTACATCCATGAAAGATATGGGCAAAGTGATGGGTATAGCTACCAAAGAACTTGCCGGCAAAGCCGAAGGGCGATCTATTTCGGAAATGGTGAAAAAGTTGCTTGCATAAATTCGTTTATACAACAAACATCCCGTACTGCTGATGTATTTGTAGATTTATTCAACAAGTGCTGCGATGTGGGGGATGTTTTTTCTTTTATACATAAATCATTTTGCGAGTCATTCCTCCGTCCACAATAAAATTTTGTCCTGTGATAAAACTATTAGCAGGATCGAGCAAGAAAAGTGCCATTCGAGCAATATCCAACGGGATGCCTACGCGCCCTGCAGGGTGTTGGGCATGATCTTCACGTGTGAGCTTTTCCTGTTTTGCTTTCGACCTTTTTTTTACGGCCGAAACATCTATCCATCCCGGACTGATACAATTAACTCGTATATCGGGCCCCAGGCTTATTGCCATTGAATGCGTAAGAGCATAAATTCCACCTTTGCTTGCCGAGTATGATTCCGTATTGGGCTCAGATTGAAACGCTCTGGTTGAACACATATTGATGATGCACCCCTTACTCTCTTTGAGATAAGGCGTTAAAAACTTGCTGCATAAAAATGTTCCGGTGAGATTGGTGCCGATCGCACGATTCCATTCTTCCAAAGTGAGTTCGCTCATGGGCTTGAAAATGGCAAAAACGGCATTGTTTATTAATCCATACACCGAATCAAATTTTTTGAGAGAAGCTCTAATCGAAGATCTCACACTGACCTGGTTTGAAACATCGGTGATGAAAAATTCACAGTGACGTTTATCGAAATAAGGACGAATTTCTTCCATCGCTTCACTATCGATATCAAATATTGAAACGTTATAGTCCTTTTTTATAAATTCTTGTGCCATAACTCTGCCAATACCTTGTGCACCGCCGGTAATAATGATGTGTTTTCTATTCATTCGGATATATTTTGTGTTTGTTTCAAAAAAATGTAAAATGCTAACGAATATTCATGCACTCGATCGGTTTCGGAGAATTACGAAAATGATTTCTCGCAAGTCAATCAAATTTCGCAAGGATTAAAAAATCACTCTTCCGATTTTTTCACAAGTTTGGCAGTATTGGCATCTGTAACGCTTTTTAGCTCGGCTTCGAGTTTCTTGATTATTTTTTCCTGATTGTGAATGATGGTAAGGAGTGAGTTTAGCTCTTCATTGTCCACCGTGTCGGGATATTGTGCTCTGACTCGCCCAATGAAATCGCTCAGCACATTCATATAGTTGTTGAAAGCATCATAAGGCGATTGATAAGGGCTGAACTTACTATGAAGGGATCCATCGGAAAAATGCTTTGTGGACATGTAGTAAAAATGATCACTTGTTTGCAAATAGAGCCAGTCTTGTTTTAGTTTTCGATCTTCACACAACCTGACACGTTCACCATACTTGTAGAGTGTCTCGAAGGCACTTCGTTGGAGCTTGTTTCCCAGCCAGGCGCTCAGGTCGCGTTCTTCGTCGGCCCACGAAATAGGATTTGGAACCGAAATAGGCCCTACCGAAGCGTGATTGTCTAAAATTTCGCTTGGAGTGGCAAATTCGATATTTTTTTCGAAAGCAAATCTGGGTAAGGCTTTCATAAATTCGAAAATGCCGGTATGTGAAGGTTGCAGATTGCCGAAAGTTTCGTAATTCATAAACAGATTAATAATTTGCTCTTCAGGAGGAGTCGCTGCAATCCATGCTATAAATTTATCTGCGGTGAGAGGATATTCGCTCCAATTATAGTTTGAAAATCTGAAAGCAATGTCGTCACTAAAACGCGAGTTTTTCAACAGCAGTTTAAGACCCGTACTTGTAGCCGATTGGTAAACATAGTTTGGGCTTTTCCATCCCAGAATGTGTTTGGCTCCCTCGGTAATCATTTTTCGATATCCCATTTTATATGCGAGATCAGAAATATCGTCAGAATAGATGAGCTCGGTGTTTCGCAAAACGGTAGGTTCTTGACCGAAGAGCAATTTTATTTTATCGGCATGCTGTTTTACTTGCAACTGAAATTCAACAGGATCGGCGAGTGATGAAAGCGAATGTCCATAGGTTTCGGACAGAAACTCCACTCCACCCGTTTTCGATAATTCGCTAAGGCCGTCGATTACTTCGGGTGCATATATTTCGAGTTGATCGAGCGCAACCCCCGATATGGAAATAGCCACTTTGAAACGTCCTTTGTATTGATTGATCAGATCAAGCAACATTCTGTTTGCGGGAATGTAGGAACGTGCAGCTATTTGTTGTAGGATATCTTCATTGGAAAAATCGTCGTAGTAGTAATGATCCCTTCCAATGTTGAAAAAACGGTATCTTTTGAGCCTAAAGGGCTGATGAATTTGAAAATAAAAGCAAATGGTTTTCATTTTATATTGTGTTTTATGAATTCAATGAACGAATTTTGATAGATTTAATGAACGAGTCGGTTGTAGATATCACGTACTTTTTGTCCGGCATACTCCCATTTTATTTCGTCCACTTCTTTTTTGCCCTCTTCTTTCAAAAAATCGGCCATTCCCGGATGGGTGCAAATCGAATAAATGGCGTCAGCAATAGCATCGACATCCCAATAATCGGTTTTGATAACATGATTGAGAATTTCAGAGCATCCCGACTGATAAGAAATAATACTTGGTACCCCGCACTGCATAGCTTCCAAAGGCGATATACCGAAAGGTTCGGAGACGGAAGGCATCACATAGACATCGCTTGACTTAAGCATTTCGTAAACTTGTCGTCCTCTCAAAAAGCCAGTGAAATGAAATCTATCTGCGATTCCCCGTTCGGCAACAAGTTGTATCATCTGGTTCATCATATCACCGCTACCGGCCATCACAAAACGAATATGTTTTGTTTTTTTTAGTACTTGTGTAGCTGCTTCCACAAAAAACTCGGGACCTTTCTGCATGGTAATTCTTCCGAGAAATGTGACAATTTTTTCAGGGACACCTGCCAGTCTTTCAATTGCTTCTATTTCAGGGCTCAGTGGCTCTACGGCATTGTGCACCGTGGTTACTTTCCATTCGGGCTGGTGATAGTTCTCGATAACTGTTTTACGCGTAAGGTTGCTCACGCAAATGATATGGTCGCAATTATCCATTCCGTCTTTTTCGATTCCGTAAACGATTGGATTTGGATTTCCTCGACTTCTATCAAACTCGGTGGCATGTACGTGAATAACAAGTGGCTTACCCGATACGCTTTTGGCGTGAAGTCCTGCGGGATACGTAAGCCAATCGTGAGCATGGATGATATCGAATGGGTAGGTGCGGGCAATCACCCCGGCAACAATCGAGTAATTGTTGGTTTCTTCGAGAATATTGTTTGGATAGCGTCCTGAAAATTCAATGCATCCCAAATCGTTGGTGTACATATAATTAAAGTCGGCATAGATATGGTCGCGCAACCAGTAATATTCTTCGGGATTCATGTATTTTCCAAGCCGTTCTTTAACGATTTCGAAAGGAACGTCTTTCCAAACGATGGGAGTATTGTTTGCTCCTATAATTTTCAGAAAACTTTGATCTTCATCGCCCCAAGGCTTGGGTATGACAAATAGTATTTCCATGTCCGGTTGCAACGACATTCCTTTTGTCAATCCGTAACTTGCTGTTCCCAGTCCGCCTAAAATATGCGGTGGAAATTCCCATCCAAACATCAATGCTCTCATCTGATAGTTTCCTTTCCCATTATTTTCCAACGAAGGGTTAGTCGTTATATTTTTCCATTATTTTTTGTGCCCGCAGCAACTCGGCCACGCTCGTAGCGAAAGAGAATCCTCCTCGGGCGATGAAAGGCGGGTTGGAGTCGTACATTTCCGAAATGGTACCAATACAGTCGTTTTGCATTTCGGCTTCCATATCTACCATGATTCGGTCGGCAAGCGAAAGTCCGCTTCGATTAAATACTTTAAGGTAGGCCTCAATATATGGTCCAAATAGCCATGGAAAAGCCATCCCGTTGAAATACGCAAATTCTTTTTCCTGTACGCTACCCGAGTAATGTGCCCTGAAATTGCCGCTTTTGGGACTCAATGAACGGATTCCGCAATGCGATAACAACTCTTTGGTAACATAATCGATGACCGATTTCTTTTGACTTCTTTCCAATGGTGAATAATCGAGCGAAACGGCAAAAATCATATTTGGTCTGACGTTTGGATCTTTGTAGAATCCGTTTACATAATCGTAAAGATAGCCGGCATCGTTGAGAAACGTGATTACGAATTTGCGTTGAACCAGATAAGCCATTTCTCCGTATTTTGTGTTTCTTTCTTGATCGTTTATCAATTCGGCTATTTCCTGACCAAATTTTAAAGCATTGTACCAAAGAGCATTGAATTCCACCAAATATCCGGATCGGGGAATTATCGGTTTCCCGTTCAATGTAGAATTCATCCAACTTACTGCAACATTGCGTCCATCGGTTGATACGAGTCCGGTTTCTTCATTAACAGTCAGATTGGGATGTTTGTTTGCAAGAATGTAATCTAAAATCGAAAATAGAAATGGTGTGTATTTTGATGTAAATATGCTCGGGTTAGCTTTCGAGTATTGTTGAAGCGACCAAACAACCCATAGCAGCACATCGGGATCGTCGATTTGTTGAATGATGCTTTTTTCTTTTTTCCCTTCCATAAAGTTTACAAGATGAGGAATGGAAGAGTCCATGATTTTTTCGAAATCGCTTTCACGATCTACCGAAATGGTTGATCCCGGCAATGCGATGAATTGGTCGCGGGCTCGCACTCTGAACCAAGGATATCCGGCAAGTAGGTACTGTTCGTCGTTTTTAGGGATATAATAAAATTGGTGGCTCGAGTTTTTGAGGCAATTATAGAAGCTGGAACGGGGTGTTCGCTTTTGCATTTCGAAATTAAATTCTTCGGCAAGTTTTGAGGTGTCAACCAAAATGTCGCCGGCAGAGAGGATAATTTCTTCACCCTTTTCAATAGGCATTTCGAAATATCCGGGGACATATAAGTCTTCTTTATATGTATCTCCGTTTTGCTGGTCTTGCAGATATTCGATGCCTTTATACCAATCGGGAAAGTACATGAACTCGGGCTTTTTGGTGAATTGAATAAACAACTCGGGATATCCAAAGTACATGCAAGTACTAATTCCGTTTTCAACTTCACGATAAGATCTGTCCACATGATCGTTTTCGAGAGTCAATTGAGATGCATTCCGAAACGCCAAAAAAGGTTTGAATCGGATAGTTGTAGGTGAGTGAGCGTCGAGCAGACGATATCGGATCATCAAACGATTTTCTCTTGAAGAAAACATAGTTTCTTTTGACAATATTACTCCTCCTACACGGTATATTGTTTGAGGAACGCTGTCACAATTAAATTCACGTATGTATTTATGTCCTTTAGGATTATAGTTATCCCCTTCGTATTTATGAATGCCGAGATTGAATTCTGCACCGTGTTGAATAACTGTCTCGTCAATTGACGAAAGTATTACGTGATTTTCATCATCGAGATAGGGAATGGGCATCACAAGAAGTCCTTGGTATTTGCTGGTATTGCATCCCGATATTGATGTATTCTGGTAAGCTCCTTTTCGGTTTGTTCGAAGAACATTCCTATAAAGTGAATATTCCAAATTAATCATCAATTCTTTGTCGAATTTTAAATAGCTCATGTTTTCAACAAATTAGATTATTGCACTTTTGCTGTAATTTGATTTTTATCGAAAGATACAAATTTTACACATATCACAAGGAAAAAACCAAAATATTTTAAAAAAATAGCGGTATTATTTCTATTTTTGAGCTATTATTCAGAATAGGTGCATTAATGCTAAATCAATGTTGACCCCTCAGTTGGCTTACGAAAAAAAACGTTTGTGGGTGGCCATGATACCTTCGGTAGTAATGGTTGTGCTTTTGTGGCTGTTTTTTGTGATCGATGCCTCGGGAATTTTTGGATTCCCGTTTTACCGACTCGGAATATTACCCAAAGAGATTCGAGGACTAATCGGCATTTTATTTTCCCCACTTATTCACGAATCATTTTCGCATCTGCTATCCAACACTCTGCCTATTTTTATACTGATGTGGAGCTTGTTTTATTTTTACCGATCTATAGCATGGAAATCATTATTTATTTTGTGGATTCTGAGTGGAATTTTGACATGGTCGATCGGGCGTGATTCGTATCACATCGGGACGAGCGGATTAGTATTTGGATTGATGTTTTTTTTGTTTTTTAGTGGTATTTTTCGAAATTACATTCCTCTTATTGCACTTTCGCTTTTTGTAGCGTTCGTATATGGAAGTTCTTTTTGGAGTATTTTTCCATTTGCACAATATGTAGATGTTCATCTTTCGTGGGAAGGACATCTGGCAGGTGCTATTAGTGGAATTGTCGTAGCTATTGTCTTCAGAAATCAAGGGCCTCAAAATCCCGAAAAGATTTGGAACGATGAGGATAATTTGTTTGACGATGAAATCGAATCTGAAAATCATGCTGATGGCGAAAATTTGAATTGAAAGATCTAAAATGACTAATATTTTGTACTTTTGCCTTTTTAAATATAAACTTATGACAGAAAAGATAAGAGTTGCCGTTGTCGGTTACGGAAATATTGGACATTATGTGCTCCAAAGCTTACTTGCGTCCGAAGATATGGAGATAGCCGGTATTATCCGGCGAGATGCAACACATGTTTCTCTCGAACTGAAGCCATTTAATGTGGTTTCGAAAATTGATCAACTCACTAAAGTTGATGTCGCAATTCTGTGTACGACAACAAGAGAAGTCGAAAAATATGCAAAAGAATGTCTTTCCTTAGGAATTCGCACTGTCGATAGTTTTGATATTCATGGACAAATACCCGATTTAAGAAAATCATTGGATGCGATAGCCAAAAAAAATAATTCAGTATCCATTCTCTCGGCAGGTTGGGATCCGGGCAGCGATTCGATTATCCGCACCTTGATGGAAGCCATGGCTCCCAAAGGGATTACTTATACTAATTTTGGGCCTGGCATGAGTATGGGGCATACAGTTGCCGTCAAGGCAATCGCAGGAGTGAAAGCTGCGCTTTCCATGACTATTCCGCTCGGTACCGGTGTGCATCGCCGAATGGTTTATATTGAGATTGAGGATGGTTATACTTTTGATGAGGTAGCTAAAGCAATCAAATCCGACGATTATTTCGCTCACGACGAAACACATGTTTTTCAGGTTGACAATGTGGATGCCTTGAAAGATATGGGTCATGGCGTGCGTATGGAACGGAAAGGCGTTTCAGGTTCGACTCAAAATCAACTTTTCACTTACGAAATGCGCATCAATAATCCTGCTCTCACCGCACAAGTTCTCGTAGGAGCTGCTCGCGCATCTATGAAGCAAGAGCCCGGTGCTTACACATTGATCGAAATTCCTGTTGTAGATTTACTGCCGGGAAGCCGTGACGAATGGGTGAAAAAATTGGTTTGAAACCTGAAATTTAGTTATCTTTGCCAAAAATCAATTTCAATGAACCTCGCACTTTCCATTACATGGGATGTAAATCCCGAACTTTTCTCTATTTTTGGACGAGAAATACGCTGGTATGGCCTTTTGTGGGTGATTGGGCTCATTGTGGCTGTTTATATCGTTCAGAAAATTTTTCAAAAGGAGGATCTTCCCGAAAAATGGTTTGATTCTCTTTTTATTTATATGATTGTGGGAATTATCGCCGGTGCTCGATTGGGACATTGTTTGTTCTACGAACCCGAATATTACCTATCTCATCCGGTTGAAATTCTGAAAATTTGGGAAGGTGGTTTGGCAAGTCACGGCGGAGTCATCGGAATTATTATTGCGGTGTGGCTCTATTCGCGCAAAGTTACCAAACTCAGTATGCTTTGGACTTTTGATCGAGTGATGGTGCCCACAGGTTTTACGGCAGCCATGATTCGATTGGGCAATTTAATGAATCACGAAATTTATGGTGGCCCGACAGATGCGCCGTGGGGTTTTCGATTTATAACAAACGTAAATGCATGGATGAATGGTGCTCCGCCTGTGTATTCGGAACCATCACACCCGACGCAAATCTACGAAGCATTGGCTTACTTGGTCGTCTTCGGCATCACCATGTACATGTATTGGAAGACAGATGCCAAAGATCGCAAAGGACTGATTACAGGCGTAGGCATTCTGATTATTTTCCTGTTTCGTTTTTTTATCGAATTTATTAAGAATGTCCAAGTGGACTCCGAAATAGCCATGCGAGAAAATACGGGTTTGGTTTTAGGTCAATGGTTGAGTGTCCCTTTCATTATTTGGGGTGTTTGGATGATTTGGTTCGCGTTATCGCACAAACCCGAAAAAGCGGTTACGCCACATCAGTCGGATTTAAATAGGAAAAAGGCAAAAAAGAAATAGAGAAAAATCATTGAAACATAACAAATGTCTTCGATGCTAAATACACACGGACAGACTACTAACACTATCCTTTATTTATTATGAAGTACAGACCAAAAGAAATTAAAAAGAACATTTATTATGTCGGTGTAAACGATAGAAACAAAAACCTCTTTGAAAATCTTTGGCCATTACCTAAAGGTGTTTCTTACAATTCGTTTCTTATCGAAGATGAAAAAATTACACTTATCGATACGGTAGATGTATGTTATTCGGATTTGTTTTTTCGTAACATTAAATCTATTATCGGCGAAAAACCTATCCATTATTTGGTTGTAAATCATATGGAACCTGATCACTCGGGAGCCATCGAATGGTTGGTGGCCAAATATCCGAATATTCAAATCATAGGCAACAGCCGTACGGCAGATATGCTGAAAGGATATTATGGCGTGACGGATAACGTGATCGAAATTAACGACAAGGATGAAATATCGATCGGGCGAAATACCCTTCGTTTTTATCTTACACCAATGGTTCACTGGCCGGAAACCATGATGACCTATATCCCCGAAACGCATGTTTTGTTTTCGGGCGACGCGTTCGGGTCTTTTGGAACACTCGATGGAGGCATTTTAGATACTCAGCTCAATCCTGAATGGTATGAAGACGAAATGATTCGGTACTATTCAAATATAGTAGGCAAGTATGGATCGCCGACCCAAGCTGCTCTTAAAAAATTGTCATCCACTGCTATAGAGACAATTTGTTCCACACACGGGCCGATATGGACGACAGATGAAAATATAGCACACGTAACATCGATTTACGACAAATTGAGCAGATACGAAGCGATAGAAAACGGATTGGTAATTGCTTATGGAAGTATGTACGGGCACACCGAACAACTTGCCGAAATCATTGGTGCCGGTGCAGCCGATGCCGGACTAAAAAGTATTGTACTGCACAATGTCTCCAAAACTTCCGATTCCGAGATACTTCGCGATATATTTAAATACAATGGGTTGATTATCGGATCTCCGACCTATAACAACAAGCTTTATCCGGGAGTTGAGAACCTGATTTCTGCTATTCAAAATCGAAATCTGAAAAATCGATTTTTCAGTTATTTTGGAGGATTTACATGGGCTGGTGCCGCAGCTAAGCATTTAAAAGAATTTTCGGACAAGATGGAATTCGAATTAATTTGCTCGCCGGTGGAAATGAAACAATCTCCCGATGGAGTTACATGCGATTTGGCTTATTCGTTGGGAACTAAAATTGCCGAACGCATTTTATCCAATGAACCGATTAAAACACAAAAAATTGATTGTCATTAATTTTTAAAAAAATACCACGATAATGAGACTAATAATTCAACCCGATGCCAACCAATTGGCAAAATGGGCGGCAAACTATATAGCTGCCAAGATCAACAAAGCTAATCCAACCTCTGATCATCCGTTTAGACTTGGTTTGCCAACCGGTTCATCGCCTCTTGGTACCTATCGGGAATTGATTCGTTTATATGAAGACGGTATTGTTTCTTTTGAAAATGTTGTTACTTTCAACATGGACGAATACGTAGGTCTCCCTGAAGATCATCCACAAAGTTATCATACCTTCATGTGGAGTAACTTTTTCAGCCATATCGACATAAGAAAGGAAAATGTGCATATCCTCAACGGGATGGCCGACGATTTGGAGGCTGAGTGCGATGCCTACGAACAAGCGATCCGAGATGTGGGCGGAATAGATTTGTTTTTGGGAGGAATAGGACCTGATGGACATATTGCATTCAACGAGCCCGGATCTTCGTTGTGTTCGAGAACTCGAATTAAAACGCTGACAACCGATACGATTATAGCCAACTCTCGTTTCTTTGATGATGATGTCAATAAAGTACCCAAAACCGCTTTAACTGTAGGTGTCGCTACCGTGCTTGATGCTAAAGAAGTTTTGATCCTCGTTAACGGACATCACAAAGCCAGAGCACTTTTTCAAGCCGTGGAAGGTCCCGTAACTCAAATGTGGACAATCAGTGCATTGCAAATGCACCCCAAAGGAATTATTGTTTGCGATTATGATGCATGTGCCGAACTTAAAGTGAGTACTTACAAATATTTTCTCGATATCGAACACGATAATCTTGATCCCGATTTGCTACTTTAATCCCAACAACAACGAAATATTAAGAAGGCAGAAGTTATCCGAAATGATTTCTGCTTTTTTTAGTGCCACTCCTCCTAAGGCCATCGCATTCATCCACAAAATCGACTTTTTCTGTTAAGATAGAATGACCCAACTCGAACACTCTTAACAGCCCTAAACGAGCGATTATATATTTAGTGTAGTTGTTTGAAATTCAATACATTTCAGAAATACTAATGGTTTTGTTTCCATTTATTATAAAAATGTTACCGAAGTATGAAGCATATCCTGTATGAAAGTTCATTAAGAATCAAGAAATGATCAAGGCCTGGTTCGAGTCGAATGTGCTTATTTATTTCATCTTCACACTTTAGGACACTTGTAGTTATTTTTTTATTAACTTTGCAGCATCTTTTTGAAGCAATTTGTCAGAAAAAAATTATCTAAATCAAAAATAAGTTATGCCCGACATTTCCGTAAGAGGTTCCCAAATGCCTGCCTCTCCTATACGAAAATTAGCACCATTATCCGATGCCGCCAAAGCTCAAGGAGTGAAAGTGTATCATCTCAATATTGGTCAACCCGATCTTGAATCACCCAAGGCTGCATTGGATGCGATACGAGCTATCGACTTGAAAGTGCTCGAATACAGTCCGAGTGACGGTTACGGTTGGTATCGGGAAAACTTGGTTAAATATTATGCTTCTTACGATATAAATGTAGAGGCGAGCGATATCGTAATTACTACAGGAGGCTCCGAAGCAGTATTGTTTGCTTTTATGGCATGTCTAAACCCGGGCGACGAAATCATTGTGCCCGAACCGGCTTATGCCAACTACATGGCATTTGCATTGTCTGCCGGAGCTGTGATCAAAACCATTCCTTCTACGATCGATTCGGGTTTTGCTCTTCCACACATTTCGGAGTTCGAGAAATTGATTAATTCCCGCACGAAAGGAGTTTTGATTTGCAATCCCAATAATCCGAGCGGATACGTTTATACCAAAGACGAAATGGAGCAAATTCGCGATTTGGTGAAGAAATATGATTTGTTTCTGTTTTCGGACGAGGTTTATCGCGAATTTATTTACAGTGAGGCTCCATATGTTTCGGCATTTCATCTGGAAGGTATCGAACAAAATATAGTTTTAATAGATTCGGTATCGAAACGATACAGCGAATGTGGTATTCGGATCGGGGCGCTCATCACAAAAAACAAATCTCTGCACGACACGGTGATGAAATTTTGTCAGGCACGTTTGAGCCCGCCACTCATCGGACAGATTGCCGCTAATGCTTCTTTAGATGCCGGTGAAGCTTATATGCGACACAATTTCGAAGAATATAAGAGTCGTCGTGATTTTCTTATCGATCGGCTCAATAAAATTCCGGGTGTTTATTCACCAATGCCTATGGGTGCTTTTTATACTGTTGCCAGTCTGCCCGTGGACGATGCCGACGAGTTTTGTGCCTGGTGTCTTTCAGATTTTCGATACGAAGGACAGACAGTATTTATGGCTCCTGCTTCGGGTTTTTATGTTACTCCCGGTTTAGGACGAAACGAAGTGCGTATTGCTTATGTATTAAACAAAGACGATCTCGACAGGGCGCTGATTGTTCTTGAAAAGGCTTTAGAAGCTTATTGTTCTTCTCGATAAATGATGTGTCAGACCAAAGATGAATACCGAACTTTTCATCGCTCGAAGAATTTATAGAGGGGACCGGGATAATAACAAAAGAGTTTCTTCTCCCGCCATTAAAATTGCCATTGCGGGTATTGCGCTCGGGTTGGCTGTTATGATTGTGGCGGTAGGTATCATCATTGGTTTCAAAAAGCAGATTCGCGACAAGGTGGTGGGATTTGGTGCGCACATTCAGATCACAAATTTTGATAACAATACTTCCTACGAACAAGCACCTATCGTGTTCTCCGATACTCTTAGGGCAATTCTCGAGTCTGATCCTGCCGTGCAGCATGTGCAGGGATTTGTTACCAAGCCCGGCATTATCAAAACGGACACCGATTTTCAAGGTGTCGTGCTGAAAGGGGTCGGGGAGGATTACGATTGGACTTTTTTTAAAAAAAATTTGCTCGAGGGAGATATTATATCTTCCGAGGATACTTCTTCGAATGTCAATCCTGCCATCATTTCAAAATCTATTGCCAATAAATTGAATCTGAAGCTTGGCGATCGTTTTATAACCTATTTCGTGCAGGATCCGGTTAGAGCCCGTCGTTTCGAAATTGTGGGAGTTTATAGAACCAATTTTGAGGATTACGACAAACTTTATGTGATTACCGATCAAAAAATTTTGTCTCGATTAAATGATTGGGATAGAGATATGGTGAGTGGTATTGAAGTGTTGGTAAAAGACTATGATAGACTCGACGAAACTGCTCAGAGGTTGTTTTTCGAGATGTCGTCCTATAAGGATCGGCTCGGAAACTCACTGTATGCACGTTCGATAAAGGATATAAATCCTATGATATTCAACTGGTTGAGCTTACTTGATATGAATGTTTGGGTCATTCTCATTCTTATGGTTGTGGTGTCGGGTTTTACCATGATCTCAGGGCTTTTAATCATTATTCTCGAGCGTACGAATATGATAGGAATTCTCAAAGCAACGGGAACGACTAATTTCAGTATTCGTAAAATTTTTCTCTACCTTTCAGTTTTTCTGATCGGTCAAGGAATGTTGTGGGGTAATATCGTGGGGCTAACGATTTGCCTTTTGCAAAGCAAATTTCAAATACTCAAACTCGATCCGACTACTTATTACCTGACTTCGGTACCCATTGAGCTGAATATGGTGTATGTGATTTTGTTAAATTTAGGTACTCTGTTTATCTCTTTGTTTATGATGATCGGGCCATCTTATATGGTCGCTAAAATTACTCCAGCTAAATCTATTCAGTTCGAATAGATGTGTCATCATGATTTTCTCTTCTTTGGTTGTCTCAAGAAGAATAAAAATATTATATTTGTACTTATTAACAAAAAAATAAGTACAAATGATAATGAAACGTCTTTTGGTAGGCCTTTTCTGCCTCCTATCATTCGCTTTGAGTGCCCAATCCCCCCTTTGGATGCGATATCCGTCTGTGTCTCCAGATGGTTCGCAAGTAGCTTTCGCTTACAAGGGTGACATTTACAAAGTTTCGATTAATGGTGGACAAGCCGTGCGTTTGACCGCAAACGAAGCATTTGACAGTTCTCCCGTTTGGTCGCCTGATGGTACTAAAATAGCTTTTGTGAGCGATCGCGAAAATGGAGCTAAAGACATTTTCGTCATGTCGTCGGATGGAGGTCCTGCGCAAAGACTTACAACCAATTCGGCCTCTGAAAATTTGTTTACTTTTACTCCCGATGGAAAATATGTCGTATTTTCCGCCCATTATCAAGATCCTGCTAAGAGTGCCATGTTCCCAACGGCACGATTGACCGAATTATACAAAGTATCCGTTAACGGTGGTCGCCCTGAAATGATAGTTGCATTCCCGGCAGACAAAATAAGTTTTCATCCCTCAGGAAAAAAATTCCTGTATCAGGATATTAAGGGATTTGAGAACACCTGGCGGAAGCATCACACTTCGGCTGTTACGCGTGATATTCTTCAGTACGATATCAGTTCGGGTAGCATTCAAAAACTAATAGACTGGCAAGGTGAAGATACCGATCCTGTTTATGGGAGCGATGGGAACACGTTTTATTTTTTGAGCGAGCGCAGCGGAACATTCAATGTGTTTAGTTCTTCAGTGTCTGCTCCTTTTTCCGTTAAACAACTCACCCATTTCAAAAATCATTCTGTGCGATTCCTTTCGATTTCTCATAACGGCACGCTTTGTTTTGGTTATGATGGCGAAATTTATAAGTTGACGGCGGGCTCTTCTTCTCCACAAAAGCTTCAGATAGCCATCACATTGGATGCCGACGAGCCACCCCTCAAAAAACTTAGCTTTACTTCCGGGGCAACTTCGGTAGCTAATTCACCTGATGGCAAGCAGATTGCGTTTACTGTCAGAGGCGATGTTTTCGTTACTTCAGCCGATTATGCTACTACCAAACAGGTTTCCCAGTCGATAGCCGAGGAAGCCAATGTGGATTTTGGTGCAGACAATCGTTCATTGGTATATTCGAGTTATCGCGATGGACGGTGGAATGTGTATATTGCCCGAATCGCCCGCAAGGAAGAGCCGAATTTTCCGAACGCGACGCTTATCGACGAACAACCGCTTATCAAGAATGACAATTCGGAAAAGCAGCATCCCAAATTTTCTCCGGATGGAAAAGAAGTCGCTTTTGTTCAGGATCGTAAAAAGTTGATGGTTTATAATCTCGAATCGAAAAAAATCAGGCAAATCACCGATGGAACTTACCAGCAAGGAACCGACGGAAGAATAAATTACGAATGGTCGCCCGATGGCAAATGGTTTGTGTTGGAATATGTTTCAAACAATCATTCGCCTTACACCAATATTGGCATTGTAAATGCTCAATCGGGTGGCGATATTTTTGATCTTACGCACAGTGGTTATACCAATCGCAATCCACGATGGGTGATGGATGGCAACGCAATCCTTTTCAATTCCGAACAATATGGTATGCGTAATCATGCTTCGTGGGGCTCGATGGAGGATGTGATGATCGCTTTTGTCAATCGCGAAGCGTATAATAAGTTCAAGATGAGCAAGGAAGAATACGAGCTTTTTACGGAAGCCGAAAAGGAAGCCAAAAAAGCTTCTGTGAATGAGGATAAAAAGGAGGATGAAAAGGATAAAGATTCGAAAAAGAACAATGAAAAGCCCAAAGATATTGTTATGGAGTTCGAAAACATGGATCAACGGATCGAACGTTTGACTCCCAATTCGTCGCGACTTGGCAGTGCCATCATCAACAAAGATGCAACCAAACTTTATTATTTGTCGGCTTTCGAAGATGATTATGATTTGTGGGTACATGATTTGCGTGAGAAAACAACTAAGCTGCTTTCCAAATTGAAAGGTGGAAACGCATCGTTGAGTACCGATAAAGATCAGAAGACGCTTTTTATTTTGGGAAACAAGAAAATGCAGAAAATGGATTTTTCGGGTGAAAAATTGACGCCGATTGATTATAAAGCCGAAATGAAAATCAATTTGGACAAAGAACGAGAGTTTATGTTCAGCTATGTACAACGAGAAGAAAAGGAGCGGTTCTATCATGTCGATATGCACGGTGTGGATTGGGATAATTTGACGGCACACTATCGCAAATTTTTGCCACATATCAATAATAATTACGATTTTTCGGAAATGTTGTCAGAATTGTTGGGCGAGCTCAATGTGTCGCACACCGGCTCGGGTTACCGTGCTCCCGGAAATGAAGATAAAACGGCAAATCTGGGTCTTTTTGTAAGCAGCGATAATAACCTGAAGGGTTTAAAAATAGACGAAATACTCATCAACGGTCCGTTCGATACATTTCTCTCGAAAGCCAAACCGGGTGATATTATTGAAAAAATAGACGGACAGGAAATTCTTTCGCAGCAGGATTATTATCCAATGCTTGAAGGAAAAACCGGAAAAAATACGCTGATCTCACTTTATTCGCCCGCTACCGGCGAACGTTGGGATGAAGTCATCAAACCCATTTCATCCGCAGTACAGGACAATCTGCTTTATGAACGCTGGGTGAAACAGCGTGCCGACGAGGTGGATCGATTATCGAATGGCCGACTTGGATATGTGCATGTAGCTTCGATGGATGATGCAAGTTTCCGGAAAATTTATGCCGACGCCTTGGGCAAATATTATCAAAAAGAGGGCATTGTAATAGATATTCGTTACAACGGAGGAGGCCGACTACACGAAGATTTGGAAGTATTTTTCAGTGGAAAAAAGTATCTTGATCAGGTGATTCGCGGTAAACAATATTGCGAAATGCCAAGCCGCAGATGGAACAAGCCTTCGATCATGCTTATCTCCGAAGCCGATTATTCAAATGCGCACGGAACGCCGTGGGTATATAAACATCAAAACATAGGTAAATTGGTAGGTATGCCTGTTCCGGGAACTATGACCAGCGTAAACTGGGTAACACTGCAAGACCCGACACTTTATTTCGGTATTCCTGTTGTAGGTTATCGTACCGCTCAAGGAACTTATCTCGAAAATAGTCAGCTCGAACCGGATGTGAAAGCACCGCTCGATTTGAATAAGGTTGTCAGTGGCGAAGATACTCAACTTGAAGTTGCTGTTCGCGAATTACTGAAAGAATTGTAATTTAGCAACTCCATATATTTTCTAAAGTCCCTTCCCTAAATAATGAGGGAGGGGACTCTTAAATCAATATTTTACCGTAGATTAAAAATCGATCAATTCCTTACAAACATTAGATTTATTTAAAAAAATCAATACCTATGGCTACTTTACAAAAATTTATCCGTCTTTAACCGATCTCTATAACATTACGTTTTGACCTACCGTTGGTTGGTAAAACACTTGAAAACATTAAAAAAGCAAACATTATCGACAATAACAAGCATCGTGCTGAGAGTTATGAAAAATGTAAAAATAAATGCAATTAAAGTGCTCGGTTATTACGGGTCAAAAACACTTCCCGAATACAAAATATAAACAAAATACATGTTCAGTCTTAACCCAACTTGCAGCTATCCATCGTTAATTTGTTGAAAACAGGCAAATTGATTTTTTTTGAGTTCCGATTTGTGTACTACAGATTTTCGTTTGACGAAAGGATAGTTTCTGTACCCTAATGCCTGATAGATCGTCTTTACCTTTTCGTTGGGTTCGGTACAACGACGCACGTAAATGGTCTCATTGAAGGTGTTTCTCCCACAAGTAGTAACGATCTTTTGTGTGTTCGTAATGCGTACGATTTCCTGCCAGTCGTGGTGGATACCTTTGGCTTTCAACCGATAGCGAATGGTGTTCACCAGAGAGTAGGCCAGCAGACCAAGATAGAGATGCGCCAGGGTGGCGTCATCGTTTTTATGAAAAACAGGACGTAAGTCCAAATCGGTTTTCAAACATCGAAAGGCACTTTCTATTTCACGAATGGTGTTGTAGATGAGCCAAATGGTTTCTTCCTCTTCCCCTTTCAAAGATGTCCTGATAAAATAAACGCCCGGCTGTTCTTCTTCTGCGGCAGCATTTTCTTTTTTTGTCAAAATTAGTTCGACGGCAATATCTTTTTCGCTTTTTACTTCAATGGAATAAAATCGGGCGGCAGAGGGATACTTTTCAATTGCCCTGCCAATGCGCTGATGCACTTTATCCGGCTTCTTTACTCCACTTTTCTTTCCTAACGATTGTCTGATCTTCTCTATTTCCTGTAAAAAACGGCTCTCAAACCGGTTCTTCATCGCACATTCCTTCAGGGCTTTTCCCGGACTGCTTATTTTCAGCAGATAATCGGTCGTGGCAGCCGATTGTACCTTTTCAAGGGTTACCGTATCGCCGTTTTTGGTTTTTACCTTACAAACTTTTTCCTGAGGGTCAATGGCATAATCCTTGATCCTTGAGCGACTCACACACACATAATCGTATCCTTTGGCCTGGATCAGAGCTAAATTCTCCGCTGTGGCTATACCTGCATCCATCACTACTGTGCCACGCCGCTGACACCCGGCAGTTCGTACCCGTATCCTGTCTATGATTCGTGGCACGGAAGCACAGTCCGAAAGATTACCCTCGAATACATCCGAATATTTGATAAATCCTTCCTGGTTGACTACCAAGGCAAGTACAACCATCCTGGCATCGTTTCGCTTTTCCTTGCTCCGCCCGAAACGGGCTAATCCGCTACCCCTCTTCTCTCCCTCAAAATAGGTATTGGTCAGGTCGTAAAGAATGATCTTGTCCTGCAGGTCGAACAGTTCATTCGTCCTTTGGGACAAGTGCTCTTCCAGCCGGTCTTTTATTCTGTACAAGTCCAATGCACCCGCGTAGAGTCTGTCTTTCGTAATCCTTTCCATCGGATAACCCGTAATCTCGCAAACAGCCGAGTTCTCCCGTATCCATCGGCTGGTGCGAAGTTCGGAACAGGGATAAACTGCCCGACTGATGATTTGCGT
Source organism: Dysgonamonadaceae bacterium (assembly GCA_029975415.1). Lineage (GTDB taxonomy): Bacteria > Bacteroidota > Bacteroidia > Bacteroidales > Dysgonomonadaceae > Seramator. Next base: position 26,158 of record JARKPE010000004.1, read on the forward strand.
AAAGGCTAACCGTATCCCTTCTTCTTCCCATCCCAGCTCTTCCAGCTTTTCTCTGAATCGCAGCTGTTCCATCGCCTGATAACACATCCATTCCGCTCCCACTTCCCGTCCATCTTTTAGATGAAGTTCATCGATGTTTACCATCCGCTTCTTTTCTTCATATGCCCTGTCAGACACATCTATCCTGCCACTTTCCACCAGTTGCTGCCAATAGATGTCCGCCCAGCGTACGGCTTCCCCATCCTTTTCTTCAAAAACATTCGGGGTACGGTTGATGCGGTCGGTTAAAATCCGACGGATGGCATTCAGCTTTTCTACTTCAAACGGCACAAAACCAATATTGAGCAGCGTTCGGTGACAGATGCGTCCCGATAAGTTCCGATAACTTTCTACCAAACGATAATATCCTTCGTAACGTCCCGTTTCCGGATTCCTGCGTATGACCGATTTGAAATACATAACAGGCAAATTTAATCGCCTTTTTCTTATCAAACAACACCCCCCTGTGTACTACAAACGCAATTAATCCTCACAGAATCGAATGAATCGTTTCTTTCCCTACCTCCCTACGAAATTTTTTTTGAAATATAGTGCTTTAATTGCATGACCTAACCAATATTTAACTGTAATTTAACACAATCACATGGAAATGCTGCAACTTGGGTTAAAATAGAAAAGACCAAACACTTTACAGCGCTTGGTCTTCTTTTCGTGGGCGTTGACGGATGGAGGAACGACATTCCGAGAATCGGAATTCGAACCGCCGCCCCCTCCGATGTATCGGAGTGCTCTGAACGATTTGTTTTAATTATCTTCAATCAGTCGTTCGATGTACATTCTGCTTTTTTGAGATTTGATATACTGTTCCGCATTGTAAGCTTCCGAGCGTGTTTCATATTCTTTGGAATAA
>JARKPE010000013.1 GCA_029975415.1 Dysgonamonadaceae bacterium
CCGAACTTAATTGCGATACTGGCGATCGGCTGAGCGACCAAAACCAAAATGATTAAAGAAAATATACCGCCGAAAATCGAAGAATAAATCGCAACACCCAACGCTTTGCCGCCCTGCCCTTTTTTGGTCAGGGCATATCCGTCAAGCACGGTTGCCGCCGCCGAAGGGGTACCCGGAATACCCAGGAGCACCGATGAAATCGAGCCGCCGGTCATACCGCCGGCAAAAACCCCCAGAAGAACCGAGACCGCCGCGACCGGCGTCAAACCAAAGGTCAGCGGAATCAGAAGAATAAGCGCCGTACTGAACGTCAAAGCCGGAATTGCTGAAAAGACAATCCCCAATATACAGCCTATGAACATAAATACAAAATTCTCTAACGTCAGCGCAATACCAAGTCCTTGTGCAAACAAGTCAAACATTGATGAATCCTCCTTAGCTAAGTAATGGTTATCCCCTCAGGAATATTAATGAGAAACTAAAAAATAGCAACCACATATCGTACAGCATATCAACCCGGGAACATTACTACGCTATAAAAAAACCCCTTATCATAAAAGAACAGGGGACTACATGGAAATTAATTTTATAAGTATGAGCTTAACAGACTGAAATTTCCCCTGTGTTATTCTAGCATTTTTAATATAATTTTTATACTTAGATTTTTTTAATTTCATTTATTTCATTTATTTAATTCACATATAAACTATACAAACTTAACAAAAGTTGTTAAAATAGGTAGCAAAACATCTATAAACTTTGAGTCAGATAAAAAAATACAGTTATTTGTTTGAATATTTTAATAAACAAAAAACTGTATAAAGGGCTGTATATTTTATGATTAGACTAATAAATTTCATATTTTAATTTACTTGATTTTATATTTGACTCATTAATTTTTGACGGCAATAGGCCAAAAAGGAAACCTCGTTTTCACACCTATGGGTCGGAAAACAAGGTTTGTGCATTTAATGCCTCTATTTGTCTAAACACTCATTAGGTATTCTTGAGCCTTCTGGCGGCCAGCCATGGTTTGACTATAGGCGCCAGCAGCATAACCAACGCAAGCATCAATAGAACAACAACAAATGGATTCGTTGCGAAGGGCACCAGGCTTCCATCCGAAAGCACCAAAGCTTTACGGAAATTATCTTCAATAATACCCCCGAGAACCAGCCCCAGGATCAGCGGGACTACCGGGAATCCGTATCTTTTCATCAGATACGCCACAAAACCTGCCGCAAACATAATCACAATATCCATATAACTTAAGTTCACAGCAAAAGCGCCTACAACCGAAACAATTAAGATTGCTGCCATCAGGTTTACTTTCGGAATATCGAGTACTTTAACAAACAGCTTCATACCGCCGTATTGTATAGCCAGGACCATCAGGTTAATGATAAAGATACTGATAAAGATCGCATACACGAGCGGACCGTTGTCTCTGAACAACAGCGGGCCCGGAACCAGACCGTGAATCATCAGTGCGCCCAGCAAAATGGCCGTTGCACTGTCTCCGGGAATTCCCAAAGTCAACAGCGGAATCATCGCGCCGCCGGTTACCCCGTTATTGGCCGATTCGGGCGCGGCCACGCCGTCCAGCTCTCCTGTTCCGACTTTCGGATTTGACTT
>JARKPE010000018.1 GCA_029975415.1 Dysgonamonadaceae bacterium
AGCTGTTCTTTCAAAAAATTCCGCTCAACGAATTTCTAAGAAACAAATAATCAATACAGTAAAATGATTTGTGGATGTGTAATCCGATGGTATTTTGAACCTTTTACTTTGAATTTTTTAAAAAAGTAGAGATAAAGTAGGGAAATAAACAGAATTTTGTTTTCATGAGTTTCCCATTTTTGTAATCAAATAATTCATTTACTAAAATCATCATTTTTATGGCATCAATTATTGACATTGAAGGCATTGGACCGGTGTACAGCGAAAAGCTTGGGAAAGCCGGAATTAAAACCGTTGAAGGCCTTTTGAAGGAAGGTGCAACGAAAAAAGGCCGCACCGAAATTGCAAAAGCAAGCGGTATTGACGAAGGAAAAATCCTTGACTGGGTGAATATGGCCGACCTGTTTCGCATTAAAGGGATAGCCAGCCAGTTTGCCGAACTGCTCAAGGCTGCCGGAGTGGATACTGTAAAAGAACTTCGTACACGTAACGCAGCTAACCTTCATGCTAAATTAGAAGAAGTGAACGCTGAGAAAAAATTGACTAGGGTTGTGCCTACACTCGAAAAGGTTGCCGACTTTATTGAACAAGCCAAGCAGCTCGACCCTGTCGTAACATACTAACCAATTTGGATGATGATGAATCCCCCGGTTCCTGCTTCGCAGTGCGAAGCTATGGAGGCGGGGGATTTTTATTGACCACTTGAATCATATTCGTTGAATGGCAGCAAATCGCCTGACTTTTAAAAAACATCGGCTTGCCTAGTTTTCTTTAATTCATTTTCACGAACGTACGGGGCCTGATTGATTCGGTTTTGCTGAAAAGGAAGCTGCTACCTTGACCCAATGGAAAAACAATTACCTTTGTGGCCTTTTCCGGTCAGTCGGAAAAAAGAGTAACTCATTCATTATTCATTGTTTACGTTGTTCATCCACAATTATTCCGGCACCTCCGAGTTTTGATGACGCTGTTTGAACAAACAAACCTAACATTTATTGCATGAAAATTGGAAATCAAAAAGTTGTTTCGCTCACTTATGAGCTACACAAAGACAACCAACAAGGCGAACTGATTCAGAAAGTGGAAGCCGATCGTCCGTTTGTTTACCTCTTTGGTGTGGGTGGACTTTTACCTAAGTTTGAACAAAACCTCGAAGGCCTTTCCGTAGGCGATTCATTTGCTTTTGGGCTTACGCCTGCCGAAGCATATGGCGAATATACCGAGGATGCTATTCTGGATCTTGATATTGAAATCTTCAAGGAAGACGGAAAAGTGGAAGACGGACTACTGGAAATTGGCAATACCATCACCATGATGGACAATCACGGACATCCGATTGATGGCGTTGTGATTGAGGTTGGCAGTAGCATGGTGAAGATGGATTTTAATCATCCGTTGGCCGGACAGGGTCTTCATTTTTCGGGTGTGATACTCGATATACGTGAAGCCACGGACGAAGAAATCAGTCATGGTCACGTCCATGGCCCACATGGACATCATCATCACTGATCATGTCAATGTTTTTGACCATTCTCTAAGAAGGTCTCCAAAGTAAAAAAACAGCCGGTTTTTTATGTAAATCCGGCTGTTTGTTTTTCCAGTCGGATACATCAGACGAAAA
>JARKPE010000029.1 GCA_029975415.1 Dysgonamonadaceae bacterium
CATATTTGCATAATTATCAAATAATTTCTACAAACATAGAAAGAAAATAATTACAGGCAAAACTACAGGCAATTTTTTTATATTTGATTACATTTGAAGTTATTCAAATTCTCGTTGAAAAATATAATAACTTGATTGATAGATATTATTATGGTATCGAGAAGTAGTGGAAAGTAAAGGTTGTAGTTCGGCTCTGGGTACAGTTTATTTCACTTAACAGCCTGTAATCAAATGATTACAGGCTGTTCTTTTTCAAATTTAAAACATTAAAAACAAGTAACGTTATTGTTTACCAATTTTCAACGAAAAACTTTAGCTGTTTCTCTACCTCTTTTCGAAAATGGCCATACATTCCATTTCTTTCATATTTGGATCGAACCAAGTTACCAACACCTGTTATTCGCTAATTATACGACAGACATTCAGCAGATGAAATATTTTCCATGAAAGACTGTACTCAAATGAAGACTGACTTGAGAAGAAAAGTATTGATTCATAGAATTAAAGAGCATTTTGAATTCTTCTTACATTTCAATTCTTTACCCTTATTCGAGCAAAACACATCAATATGATTTATCGCTTTCCTTAAACCATACATATTGACACAAAATTTCTGTTTTATTTATCATAATGTTAAATATTATCTTTTTAGACAAACAAATGGATATTTATTTTGCAGAAAAAGAAATATTGTATTACTTTTGTGACATAAAATATTTTGAACTGACATTTTAGCCAAAAGATTCGAATCAATAACAAAGCGATGAGATTTGGCGAAGAAAACTTAAACGATAATAATTTATCACATTTATTCATATCACAATCTATGTCAAGATTAAGATTTAAAGCAGTGGAAGAAGCCAGCAAGCACACTCCTATAGAAATTACAGTACCGGAGGGGCTTCCATCAGAGTATTACGGAAAATATGTTTTCAACCGTAAACAAATGGCAAAATATCTCTCGAAAGAGACGATGAAAACAGTATTGGAGGCTATTGACAAGGGAGCAACCCTTCAACGAGAAATAGCCGATCACGTGGCTGCAGGAATGAAAATGTGGGCTATGGAAATGGGTGCTACTCATTATACACACTGGTTTCAACCACTGACAGAAGGAACGGCCGAAAAACATGACTCGTTTATCGATTATGAAGATGTGGCCGGTGGTGATATCATCGAACGTTTTTCGGGCAAATTATTAGCCCAACAAGAACCGGATGCTTCGAGTTTTCCGAGCGGAGGCATTCGAAATACTTTCGAAGCTCGTGGTTACACGGCTTGGGATCCATCTTCTCCCGCATTCATTGTTGACGATACGCTTTGCATTCCTACCGTTTTTATTTCGTACACGGGCGAAGCCCTCGATTACAAAACGCCACTACTCAAAAGTCTTTCGGCAGTTGACAAGGCCGGTACCGAAGTGTGTAAATTATTCGATCCATCGGTCAAAAAAGTATTTTCGTATCTTGGGTGGGAACAGGAATATTTCCTGGTAGATCAGGCCTTATATGACGCACGTCCCGATTTGAGCCTAACCGGCCGCACTTTGATGGGGCACGAAAGTGCGAAAAACCAACAGTTGGAAGATCACTATTTTGGAGCTATTCCTCCACGAGTGGCAGCATTTATGCGAGAAGTAGAATTCGAATCCTATAAATATGGCATTCCGTTGAAAACTCGACATAACGAAGTGGCTCCAAACCAGTTTGAGTTAGCTCCCATTTTCGGAGAAACCAATCTTGCGGTAGATCACAACCTGCTTGTCATGTCATTAATGGAAAAAATAGCTTCGAAACACAATTTCAAACTTCTGTTGCACGAAAAGCCATTTGCCGGAATAAACGGATCGGGCAAGCACAATAACTGGTCATTAGGAACCGACACAGGTGTAGGACTTTTCACACCGGGAAAAACAGCCAACGAAAATCTACAATTCGTCACTTTCCTTGTAAACACGCTCATGGCTGTTTATAAACACAATGCATTACTCAAGGCGTCTATCATGTCGGCAAATAATGCACACCGTTTGGGAGCAAATGAAGCTCCTCCTGCAATAATCTCGATATTTCTCGGAACACAGATTTCTTCTGTTCTCGACAAGCTCGAATACAGCTCGGAAGACGACGATATTACGGTGGACGAATTGAAAAAAATGAAATTAGGTATCACCCACATTCCCGAAGTATTGATAGACAATACCGACAGAAACCGCACTTCTCCTTTCGCTTTCACCGGAAACCGATTCGAATTTCGAGCCGTTGGATCTTCGGCCAATTGTGCATCGGCAATGACGGCGCTCAACTCTGCCGTTGCGGCTCAACTCATCGATTTTAAAAAAACAATCGATGCAAAGATGAGTCAAGGAATGAAAAAAGAACAGGCAATTTTCGATACGCTGCGCATCTATATCAAAGAATGCAAACCTATCCGTTTCGACGGTAATGGATACAGCGATGATTGGAAAGAAGAAGCAATGAAGCGTGGCCTCGATTGCGAAACCAGTGTTCCGCTTATTTACGATGCCTATACCTCTGAACAGTCGGTGCACATGTTCGAAAGCATCAATGTCTTGTCTGAAAAAGAACTTCATGCCCGCAACGAAGTGAAATGGGAAACTTACACGAAGAAAATACAGATTGAAGCGCGTGTGCTTGGAGATTTATCGATCAACCATATTATTCCGGTTGCCACTCAGTATCAATCGGTATTGCTCGATAATCTTTATAAAATGAGGGCGGTTTTCGATGCAAAAAAAGCCGAAGAACTCTCTAAGGAAGATGCCTCTCTCATCGAACAGATTGCTTCGCATATTTCGGTGATAAAAAACAGTGTAGATGACATGGTAGAAGCCCGCAAGGTTGCAAACAAAATAGAAGATGCCCGCGAAAAAGCTATTGCTTATCATGATACCGTCGAACCGTTTTTCAACACGATTCGCTATCACGTGGACAAGCTCGAACTTATAGTTGACAACGAAATGTGGCCACTTCCAAAATATCGCGAACTTTTATTCATAAGTTGAGAAAACCTCAATTTTTTTATTTTTTTCAGTTTAATAATGAGGAATAGTGGATAAGTGATTTATCCACTATTTTAATAAAATCTACAAATTCGACTATGAACGAAGATAATCCCTTCCAACAAATTTATCAATTTGAACAAAATACGCTTTATTCCTCCGAAAACGAACATGATGCATGCGGCGTAGGTTTAGTTATTACACTTGATGGTGAAAAATCGCATGATATCGTCGAAAAAGGATTACGCGTACTCGAAAACATGGTACATCGTGGCGCCGAAAGTGCAGATAACAAAACCGGAGACGGAGCCGGCATTTTAGTGCAAATTCCACACGAATTTATTCTTTTGCAGGGCATTGCGGTTCCGGCCGAAGGTCGTTATGGAACGGGACTTGTTTTTTTACCCAAAAACGCAGAAGATCAAGCTATCTGTCTCAATATCATTAACGAAAAGCTTAAAGAAGAAGGGTTAAAACTGCTTCATCTTCGAGATGTTCCTGTCAACAGTGACTGTTTGGGCGAAATATCGGCATCCAACGAACCAGATATCAAACAGCTATTCGTTACCGGATTTTTTTCACCTGAGGAGCTCGAAAGAAAACTGTATATTGTTCGTAAAAAAATAGAGAACGTCATTTCGAAAACCGAAATCGGCAAACAACGTTCATTTTACATCGTAAGCCTCTCCGCACGGCAAATAGTTTACAAAGGAATGCTCACGTCGCTGCAACTGCGAGAATATTTTCCCGATTTGACCAATCCGAATTTCACTTCGCGATTAGCGCTCGTACATTCGCGATTTAGCACCAATACATTCCCAACTTGGGATTTGGCACAACCGTTCCGTATGCTGGCACACAATGGAGAGATCAACACTATTCGAGGTAACCGCCAATGGATGGAAAGTCGCGAAAGCGTTCTCAAATCGGACGTTTTGGGCGATCTCAATGAGCTGTACCCGATTGTTCAACCCGGAATGAGTGACAGTGCTTCTCTCGACAATGTTCTCGAATTTCTCGTAATGTCTGGCAAAACATTACCCCATGCCATGGCCATGCTCGTTCCCGAAAGTTTCAACGACAAAAATCCCATTTCGGACAGTGTCAAGGCATTTTTCGAATATCACAGCATGTTGATGGAGCCTTGGGATGGCCCGGCAACTTTGCTTTTCAGCGATGGAAGATACGCAGGCGGAATGCTCGACCGGAACGGATTGCGACCTGCCCGCTATACCATAACCAACGATCACACAATAATCATCGCTTCCGAAACCGGCACTATCGACATAGAACCCGAAAACATCAAAGCACGCGGACGGTTGAAGCCGGGTAAGATGCTTTTGGTGGATACACTCACAGGTCAGATCCATTCGGACAAAGAATTGAAAGACGAATTGGCGAATGCTTTCCCATATCGAGAATGGCTCAACAAGAATTGTGTCAATCTTGATGACCTTTCGTCGGGACGCATGGTGAACAACGATATGAAAGATCTCGACCAACAATTGGTAGCATTCGGTTACACGGTGGAAGATGTGGATAAGCTGATATTGCCGATGGCTCAGGAAGGCAAAGAACCAACAACGTCAATGGGCAATGATGTGGAATTACCCGCTTTTTCGGATAAGCCTCAGAGATTATTCAACTATTTCCGACAACAATTCGCGCAGGTAACCAATCCACCAATCGATCCTATACGAGAAGAACTTGTGATGTCTCTTACCGGATATATCGGAGCTATTCATCAAAATCTATTGGGAAATATACCTGAACTATCCAAAATAGTCAAAATAAAAAGCCCAATTCTGACAAATACCCATTTCGATATTCTTTCGAACCTGCGATACAAGGGCTTTCAAACAGCTACATTGCCTATGCTTTTCGATCCAAAAAAAGGTGAAGAAGGACTTCGCAATGCCATCGATGAACTTTGTGTTGCCGTCGAAAAAGCTGTAGATGAAGGCAAAAACTATATCGTGCTCAGTGATCGAGGTGTTGATGCCAATCATGCGCCAATCCCGTCGCTTCTTGCTACGTCGGCTGTCCATCTTTATCTGGTAGAAAAGCGCAAGCGCATGCAAATCGATATTGTTGTAGAAAGCGCCGAACCTCGTGAAGTAATGCACTTTGCCCTTTTATTCGGATTTGGAGCAAATGCCATCAATCCTTATCTCGTATTTGCTCTTTTGAGCGACAAAGTGAAATCGGGTGAACTTCCCATGGATTTCAAATCGGCAAAACAAAATTACATTCATGCAGTCAACAAGGGATTGCTCAAGGTCCTTTCTAAAATGGGTAATTCCACCTTGCGAAGCTATCGGGGAGCTCACATTTTTGAGGCTCTTGGTATTTCTTCGGAAATCCTAAACAAATATTTTAAGGATATTTCTTCCAAAATAGAAGGAATCGATCTTTCGGATATTGCTCGGGAAGTGCTGGAACCATACAACAGAGTTTTTGCACTGAATAGTAACGAGCCTCTTGTTCTCAAAAACTCGGGTCTTTATGCCTATCGTATTGACGGCGTTTATCATGCATGGAATCCCGAAACCATTGCCTTGCTACAAATATCGACCCGAACAAACGATTACAAAAAATTCAAAGAATTTACGCGTTTATCGGACGAGAAATCCTCTCCCGCTTTCATACGCGATTTGCTCGACTATAAACATAATCCTATCGATATTTCGGAAGTGGAGCCAATAGAAAATATCATGAAAAGATTTTGCACAGGCGCCATGTCCTATGGATCGATCAGCATCGAAGCTCACGAAGCAATGGCAAAGGCAATGAACATTATAGGAGGGCGTAGTAATACCGGCGAAGGGGGTGAAGATCCCGAACGCTTTAAGCCACGTGCCGACGGATTAAGTACCCGAAGCGCTATCAAACAGATTGCATCAGGTAGATTCGGTGTAACTACGGAATATCTCGTAAATGCCGACGAACTGCAAATAAAAATTGCACAAGGCGCTAAACCCGGCGAGGGAGGACAGTTACCCGGTTATAAAGTGGACAAAATTATTGCCAAAACCAGGCACTCTATTCCGGGCATTTCGCTCATTTCTCCACCACCTCATCACGATATCTATTCAATCGAAGATTTGGCTCAACTCATTTTTGATTTAAAGAATGTAAATCCGCGAGCCGTAATCAGTGTAAAACTCGTTTCGGAAAGTGGCGTCGGCACCATTGCCGCAGGTGTGGCAAAAGCAAAAGCCGATTTGATTGTAATCAGCGGATCGGAGGGCGGAACCGGAGCCAGCCCCGCCAGCTCCATCAAGCATGCAGGACTTCCTCTCGAAATAGGACTTGCCGAAACACAACAGACGCTGGTCATCAATAATCTGCGTGGCGTTGTGAAATTGCAAACCGATGGACAACTGAAAACCGGACGCGATATAGTTATCGCAGCTATGTTGGGGGCCGAAGAATATGGTTTTGCAACTAGTGCCCTCATCGTGCTCGGTTGTGTAATGATGCGCAAATGTCACATGAATACGTGTCCTGTGGGCGTTGCTACACAAGACGAAGAACTTCGTCGAAAATTTGTAGGACGCTATGAATACTTGGTTAATTTCTTCCGTTTTTTGGCACAAAATGTACGGGAGCACCTGGCGGAATTAGGTTTCCGTTCGTTAGACGAAATTATTGGACGTTCGGATCTGCTCGTGCGCCGTCATTATCCGGAATCGAAAAAATCAGAAAAAATAGATTTGTCTCGTATTATGTATTTTCCTGAAGAAGCGACCAAAGTTTCCATTCGAAAAACCACCGCTCAACTTCACAAAATCGATGACGTTCTCGATCGCAATCTGATCCGTCAATCGATCTCAGCTATCGAATTTAAGCAACCGGTCAGCATTGCTTCGCCAATCAGAAACACCGATCGTGCTACAGGCACCATGCTATCAGGCGAAATCGCTCTTCGTTATGGAAACGATGGTTTGCCGGACGACACGATAACCGCTATTTTCAACGGATCGGCCGGACAAAGTTTCGGAGCTTTTTTGGCAAAAGGAGTAACATTCCGTCTTTACGGCGACTCCAACGATTATTTGGGAAAGGGACTTTCGGGTGG
>JARKPE010000037.1 GCA_029975415.1 Dysgonamonadaceae bacterium
TAGTATATCTCAATATTGAAGCGAGCGACGAATCCGGACATGAAGGAAACGTCCCGCTCAAAATAAAAACCATCGAATATCTCGACAATCGGGTACTGAAAACAATTTACGAAGAAACCGAAAAATGGGACGAACCTGTTGCAATTGCCGTGTTGCCCGATCACCCAACACCTTGTGCCATCCGAACACACACACGAGCAGCAATTCCTTTCGTGATTTACCATAAGGGTATTGAACCCGATTCGGTGGAGCAGTATGACGAATTTTCGGCGCAAAATGGCGGTTTCGGCTTGCTGCATGGCGACGAGTTTATGAAAACGCTGATTGGGATAGGGAGGGAGAAATGAGAACTGAGAAATGAGAAATGAGAAATGAGAAATGAGAAATAAAGAAGTGAGAAATGAGGAGTAAAGAAATGAAGTATTACAGTACAAATCATAAAGCGCCGGAAGCTTCCCTTCGCGAAGCAGTGGTGAAAGGGTTGGCCCCGGATAAGGGACTTTACATGCCGGAAAAAATAAACCTGTTACCGAAAGATTTTTTTGATCATATTGGGGAGAAAAGTCTGACTGAAATTGCACAAATAGTGGCTCAAACATTCTTTGGAGAAGATATTCCGAAAGAAAAACTGGATGCTATCGTTGCCGACACGCTCAATTTCGAAATACCGCTGCGCAAGGTTGAGAAAGATGTGTATGTTCTCGAACTGTTTCACGGCCCTACTTTTGCTTTCAAAGATGTTGGCGCTCGATTTATGGCACGCATGCTGTCCTATTTCGTAAAGGAACAGGGACAAAGCGACGTGAAAGTACTGGTGGCTACCTCCGGCGACACGGGAAGTGCCGTAGCAAACGGCTTTCTGGGTGTTGAAGGCATTCAGGTTTTTGTACTTTATCCTTCCGGAAAAGTGAGCGATATTCAGGAAGCACAATTCACCACACTCGGACAAAATATTGTAGCCTTGGAAGTCGATGGCACGTTCGACGATTGCCAGGCTTTGGTGAAATCGGCATTCATGGACGACGAACTGAACCGAAAACTCAACCTGACTTCGGCAAATTCCATCAACGTAGCACGTTTTCTGCCCCAAGCGTTCTACTACTTCCATGCCTTTGCTCAACTGTCGGCTCAAAACAGTGCCGACAATGTTGTAATTTCGGTGCCCAGCGGAAATTTGGGAAATCTTACGGCAGGATTGTTCGCTAAACGAATGGGCTTACCCGTGAATCGCTTCGTGGCTGCCAATAATCGCAACGATATATTTTTTCGCTATCTCGAAACAGGCCTATATCAGCCGAGACCTTCCGTTCAAACGATTGCCAACGCTATGGACGTGGGTGCACCCAGCAATTTCGACCGAATTCTCGATTTATATCATGCCGAGCACGCATCAATTGCAGCCGATATTTCGGGAAACACCTACAAAGATGACGAAATCAGAAAAACCATTCGCGAGACATACGAACAAACAGGATATCTACTCGATCCGCATGGAGCTTGTGCTTACAAGGCGTTGAAAGAGAGAAAAAATGACGACGAAAAAGGAATTTTTCTGGCTACGGCACATCCCGCTAAATTCAAGGAAGTGGTGGAAAATTGCATCGGGGAAACCATAAAAATTCCCGAAAGATTGTCGGAATTCATGCGTCGGCAAAAGCAATCGATTTTTATGTCGAATGATTTCGATCGATTCAAAAATTTGCTGATGGAACTCAGTTAAGTTTCTTTTTGATAAAATTTGAGGCGGGTTATCACATTAATGATTAGCTTTGTGCTTCGAAACCATACGCTATCAGCAGTTTTTGATGAGATACTCGGGGATCAGCATACTTACCATATTCTTTTTGCTTCTTTCTCAACTTTCTTTTTCTCAAACAAGAACGCTGAGTAATGACACTTTACCACCAACCAACCTCGAGAGTGCAGCTCCAAATGACTCACTAAGAATCGATAGTCTCAGTCAAAAAAAGGAAACACTCGAAGCTCCTGTTTACTACACCGCCAAAGATTCGGTGATATTCACAAAAGATAATCTTGGTTTTTTGTATGGTGAAGCCGAAGTGAAATATGGTAAAATCGGTATAAAAGGCGAGTTTATTACCGCCGATCTCGATAGCAATACCATTTCATCCACTTACGGCATAGATTCCCTGGGCAAAGAATTTGGATATCCTGTTTTCGACGATAACGGAACGCAGTATGAAATGAAGAAAGTTCGTTACAACTTCCAAACCCGAAAGGCATTTATCAACCAAGTTGTAACACAACAGGGCGAAGGATACATCGTGGCGAAGGATGCCAAAATGAATCCCGACAATTCATTTTATATGCGCAATGCGAAATATACTACTTGCGACTTGCACGATCATCCCCATTTTTATCTGAATTTATCGAAAGCAAAAGTCCGACCCGAAAAAGATGTGGTTACCGGTCCTGCATGGCTTGTGGTGGCGGATGTTCCGCTTTTTCCGGTTGTTCTTCCTTTTGCATTCTTCCCGTTTACCCAAACCTATTCTTCCGGAATCATCATGCCCAGTTATGGGGATGAAATGAGTCGTGGATTTTATTTGCAGAACGGAGGTTATTATTTGGCCATCAATGATTATGTAGATCTGGCAATCACCGGCGAAATATATACAAAAGGGAGCTGGGGCATCGGCGCACGTTCGAACTACCGCAAGCGTTACAAATTTTCGGGCAGTTTCAATACATATTTTCTAAAGACTGTTCTTGGCGACAAGGGATTGCCGGACTATTCGGTTTCACAGGATTTTCGCGTAAATTGGACTCATTCACAAGACCCAAAGGCAAATATGTATCGCACGTTATCGGCCAGCGTCAACTTTTCGACCAGTAAGGCTAACCTTAACGATTTATCCTATTTATACAATCGCGAATCTTCTAACAATACCAAAAGTTCTAGCGTAAGTCTTACCCAACGATTCCCTGATTCTCCCTGGAGTCTTTCGGCAACCATGAACATCAACCAGGTATCACGAGATTCCACTATTTCGGCCACTCTCCCCAATTTATCAATCAATATGAGTCGAATCTATCCGTTCAAACGAAAGGATGCAATCGGTGACGAGCATTGGTATGAGAAAATATCGATGAGTTATTCGGGTGAGTTTCGTAATTCTATCACAACAAAAGAAAACCGGTTTCTTCAATCGAATCTGGTGAAAGACTGGACCAACGGGATGCGTCACAGTATTCCCATCAGTGCCACTTTCACTCTTTTTGATTACATTCAGATTTCCCCGTCGATCAACTACAACGAGCGTTGGTACACCTCGAAACACATGCAGGCATGGGATCCGGTAAAAAAACAAAACGTCGTGGTGGATACGATTTATGGATTTCAACGCGTTTACGATTATAGCACGGCGTTGAGTTTCAACACCAAGTTATATGGATTCTACACACCGTGGAAAATATTCGGCAACAAGGTACAAACTATCCGACACGTATTCTCGCCGTCCATAAGTTTGGGCTATACTCCCGATTTCGGAAGACCGCATTACAATTTCTACGAAACATATTACTACAAAGATGAGTATGGAGAGGATGTAGAGTACACGTATTCTCCCTACAGTCGTATGATGTTCGGTACCGCTCCTATGGGAGAAAACGGAAGCATCGGATTTGATTTCAAAAACAACCTCGAAATGAAAGTACGCAGCACCAATGACTCGACGGGATATAAAAAAATCAGTCTCATCGACGATCTCGGCATTAGTTTTAGCTACAACATGATGGCCGACTCAATGAAATGGAGCAATATCAATACGAACATCCGATTGAAATTATCAAAATCTTACACACTGAGTTTGAGCGGTTCATGGGACCCGTATATTTATGAGCTCGACGCAAACGGACGCCCTGTGCATGTCGATAAATTGCGAATTGGTCATGGTAAGGGATTTGGTCGATTGATGGGTACAGGGACTTCTTTTTCGTATTCCTTCAATCAGGATTCTTTCAATAAACTGTTCGGTAGAAACAAAGAACCCGGGAAAAACGGAAATACAGAAAGAGAAAACATTACCGAACTGCCGGACGACGGAACACTGGGTCGAAATCCTAATGAAGAGATGCCGGCCAAAAGCGTTTTCGAATCAAACGAACAAAGTCAAGGAGAGTATGATGCAGACGGATATTTGAAAAATTCGGTCAACTGGAACTTATCTTTTAACTATTCTATCCGCTACGGCTTGGGAAGCGAGTTTAACTACGATAAAATGGAATATAAAGGCGAATTCACACACAACTTAGGTCTTAGCGGATCGATACAGCCAACAAAAAACTGGAATTTCACCTTTAACACCGATTTTAATTTCGATCTCAAAAAATTTACGAGCGTGAATTGCTCCATCTCTCGAAACCTCCACTGCTGGAGCATGTCGGCCAACTTTATTCCGCTCGGACCCTACAAATCATACAACTTTGTGATTCGCGCAAACGCTTCGTTACTGCAAGATCTCAAATACCAACGTAACAGTTCGCCTTATAACAATATGAGTTGGTATTAGCTTTTTTTCAATGAACGCAAAAAGCATTCCTTCCAAAACTTGATGATGTGCGAATGAGTAAAATTAGACATTGGTTTTATAAGAGCGGAGAAATAAACGGGCATCCTCTCGTTCGCGAACAAATGCTAACAGGTAGTTGCTGTCTTTATTGCTTTTCTTGACATAACTCGAATTAAATTTGCAGGCGTGTAATACGAAATAAATTTTATTGCGAAATTTGTTTAATGATCTCAGAAAAAGAAAAACTTCAAAAAATGAAATTATTTGAATGAAAGACCTCATACTTACCGAAATAAAAAGTGAAAAAGCCATTTTGGTGGGACTTATCACACCCGATCAGAACGAAGACAAGGTGAATGAATACCTCGACGAGTTGGCTTTTTTGGCCGAAACTGCCGGTATTGTTCCCGGAAAACGCTTCGTTCAGCGACTCGAAATGCCCAATTCGGTTACTTTTGTCGGCGCCGGCAAACTGCAAGAAATAAAGGAATATGTTGCCAACGAAGAAAATCAAATTGGCGTTGCGATTTTTGATGATGAACTTTCGGCCAAACAAATTCGCAATATCGAAAAGGAATTGAATGTCCGCATTCTCGATCGAACAAGCCTCATCCTCGACATCTTTGCCATGCGTGCTCAAACTGCGCATGCCAAAGCGCAGGTAGAACTTGCGCAATATCAGTATCTGCTGCCGCGACTTACGCGTATGTGGACTCACCTCGAACGTCAACATGGTGGCGGTGGCGTAATCATGCGCGGTCCGGGTGAAACACAGTTGGAAACAGACCGCCGTATCATTCTCGACAAAATTTCGCGATTGAAAAAGGAGTTGAAGGACATCGACATGCAAAAATCGGTTCAGCGTAAAAATCGGGGCAAAATGGTTCGTGTGGCTTTGGTGGGATATACGAATGTGGGCAAATCCACATTGATGAACCTGCTGAGCAAATCGGAAATTTTTGCCGAAAATAAATTGTTTGCTACGCTTGACACAACGGTGCGCAAGGTTACTATCGACAATCTGCCATTTTTGCTAACCGATACGGTGGGATTCATTCGTAAATTGCCTACTAACCTGATTGAATCGTTCAAATCAACCCTCGACGAAGTGCGCGAAGCCGATATTTTATTGCATGTTGTGGATATTTCGCATCCTGCTTTCGAAGAACAAATAGAAGTAGTGGAGAAAACGCTCTATGAGATGGATAAAACGCCGAAACCAACCATTCTGGTTTTTAATAAAATCGACGCTTTCACCCATGTGGTGAAGGATGACGATGATTTGACCCCCAAACGTCGTGAAAACTATTCGCTCGAAGAGTTGAAGCAAACGTGGATGAGCAAACTGCAAGACAACTGCATTTTTATTTCGGCAAAGGAAAAAGAAAATATCGATGAATTGAAACAGCTAATTTACAAAAAGGTGAAAGAAATACACATCACCCGATTTCCATACAACGATTTTCTTTTTCAGCACTTCGAAGGCGATTTGTGATTGGGTAAATTGTAATCTACAAATCGAATTTCTTCGAAAAATACATCATCAAGGCAAGGATAACGAACAGCCCAAGACTTCCGGCCAAAAGAGCGTAACTTTCCATGTGGATCAGCATGAAAATAAATCCATATAAAATAGCAAGCAATGCTCCCACCAGCCAACCTTGTTTTGTGCTTCGGAAAATGCTCGACAGGTGAATTGAAATAAGCACTGCCGTCATTGCGGCGGCTATAAGGTATGCCGGAGCAAATCCTAATATTTCCGAAAGCGAAAGCAATAACGAATAAAACAGCACCAAAGCAAGCCCGATGAGCAAATACTGAAACGGATGCACCGTCTTTTTTAGGATCATTTCCATAAAAAAGACGGCTACAAAAGTGAGTAAAATAATGAGGATGCCATATTTTACGGCACGCATATTTTGCTGATATTGATCGACCGACTGAACAAATTGAACGCCGAAGCGCGAATCAGCCATCTGACTCATCGAAGCATCGTCGTCGCCAATGATCATTTGGCCGTAACTACGATTGATATCGAGAATTTTCCAATCGGCGGTAAATCCGTTGTGATCGATATTGCGACTGTCCGGCAAAAAATTGCCGTCGAATCCCGGCGAAGTCCAGTCCGATTTGAGGTGCACTTTCGTAAGTTTGCCTACCGGCACCACATAAAATCCCTGCGATCCATTCAGTTTTAATGAGATGGAAAATGGTAGTGATTTGGAATGAAGCAGAGAATCTTCTTCGTAGAACGTCATCTTCGCATTCATTCCCTGACCGAACAAACTGCCAGTTTTTTCTTTCGTTGCCGATTGTTTTTCGATAACGGCCGACGAGCCAAATCCTAACGATAAATTCCGAGCAGGAATACCCGGCTCGAAATCAACGTTGTTGCCGGCTATTTGCAGCGGACTTATTTCCTTAATTCCCTTCAGATCCGAAATTCCTAAAATCAATCGCACATCGTCCCATTTTATTTGTGAAAGACTGATTCCCGATTTTTCCAAAGCTTGCATGTCGAATGTTCCCTCGAGAACGATGTCCGATCTATACACGGAAGCGTCATAAATGCCACGTTTGCGTTTTTCCACAGTTGCATTGGCGGATACCTCGAGCGTTTCGGGAAGCAATACTAAATTTTGCTCGACAATAGTTTGCAAATCATCCTTTATCAGCGTTTTCGTATAAGGAATTACGAAACATGGCCCGGCAATGGTTTGTTTTCCACCCCATTTCGAAGTGATTTCTTCGACTGCATTTTGTCGGATAGTTTGTCGTTCATTGATGAGCGATTGAATCATCAAAAGCGGAATAAGCAATACAAGTGTCAATATTCCAATAATCACCAGTTTGATAGTGGTAGAATATCGTTCTTGAAAACTTCCTTCCGGATTGTACCGTTGAGGATTACGAGGCGTAGAATCGAGGGATGTCATAAATTTGGGATTTTTGATTTTAGTGGAACATCATAAAATGGAATCGTATCATAAATTTTGTCGGATAAAAGCTTCCAAAGCCATCAGATGATCTTTGAAAGCTTTTTCGCCTAAGGAAGTTTTCGAATAGGTTGTTTGAGGTTTTCGACCCACAAAGCGTTTTTTAGAAACAATATATCCCAAGTTTTCCAACGTGCGGGTATGGCTTGCAAGGTTGCCGTCGGTTAATCCGAGTAAATCCTTCAACGAATTGAAATCGATTTCGTCGTTTACCATTAAAACCGACATGATTTCAAGTCGGGTTTTGCTTTCGAATGCCTTGTTAATATCTTCGAGAGGATTTTTCACCGGTTTGACTGATTGACTTAAAAGTTATTTGCGTTCGACCGCGAAATAAAAATAAATTCCATAAATGATGTGCACCCATCCAAATCCGATTGTCCAAAACAGCAAAGCATAATCGGAGGATAAAAATAGAGACAAAGTGCCTGTCAACAGTTCGATGCATCCCAACCAAAAAATGCTTCCGAAGGTATATTTTGAGGCATTAACGAGAGCCAATCCGTAAAACAACAACATGGCCGGAATCAATAGTCGATATTCGTCGCCTGCAATTAACGAAGCACAAAACAGGCCTCCAACAAAAAGGGGCAAAAGAAAATTGATTAGCGTACGCAACATTTGTTTGCTCGCAAATTGTTGTCCAGCCTTGTGTGATTTAAGTGCCGAGAAAGACAGCACGATTATCAGTGAAAGTAAGAAAACGCCAATACCCAGAGCAATTAACAACGAAAATGAATTTGGAGCAATCGGCAAATGAAGTGTATCGTCCAAGATTGCTTTGGCCATTGACGCTCCGGCTAAAGCTATTGTTCCGATGAGAATAGCCGACGTTCCACTGAACGATGTGAAGTGCGACGATTTTTCCATCATCGACTTAATATCGCGCACGGCTTTTAATGCTTCATTATTATTCTTCATAAATAAAAGTACTTTGTTTCGCAAAGTAAAATCAAAAAGAGAAAAGTTGGATATACGACGTCCAACTTTAACTTAATTTAGTGTATGCGAGTGTTGAAAATCGGTTATTTCGATGTTTTAGAATGACACAACTCTTCGTTGAGCGCAATCACCGCTTCTTCGTAATGATCGCGACTGATGACAAACTGCATATTGACCTGCATAAGCGATTGTGCGAAACTTTCGATGTTGATTCCTTTTTCGTAAAGCGCTTTGGTAGCTCTATAGAGAAATCCGGGCATTGCGATGTTTGTTCCCATCGCACAAACAATGGCAACCGGTTGTGCCGTAACCTGATAAAAAACATCGGTAAGAACTTTTATCAATTCTGCCGATTTGGGATTGTCCCAAACAACCATTGTGATGGAGTTGGCATTGGTAGATTTGAGAATATAACTCACACCGTATTTCTGAAAATACTGCATGATGCGTCCGTCGAAGCCGGGTTCACCCACCATCATGGGATCGTGCACCTCGATAGCGATCACTTTGCGCGATCCGGAAACAATTTCGACACGTGGTTCGGGCGAAATGTAATCGCGCGAAATAACCGTTCCGGGATGTTCAGGTTCAAACGTATTTTTGATGCGAATGTTGATTCCGGCCAATTCCAAAGGTTTAGCTGCTTTCGGATGAATGGCTTCCATACCGATGTCGGCCAGCTGATCGGCAATAATATAATTGGTGTGACCGACCGGAACACTGTTTTCCACGCCCACAATTTTGGGATCGGCACTCGACAGATGATATTCCTTGTGAATCACCGCTTCGTCGGCTTTCACTTCAACGGCGATTTTGCTGAACGTTACTTCGGAATAGCCGCGATCGAAAGCACGCATAATGCCTTCCGTTCCTTTAGTGTAACCCGTAGCAATACACAAAATCTTGCTGAAATCGATATCTTTGAATTCCTTGTGAATACGTTGGTCGATGGTAAGCGGCTCGCTGTCGTTGAATCCGCACAAATCCACAAAACGGGCATTAATGCCGTTGTTGTTGAGGATATTCGCTGAGTTCCAGGCCGAATGTGCTTCGCCGATAGACGAAAGAATTTCTCTCGCAGCGAGATAAATATCGGTTTGGTTGACATAGCCAGAGGCAAGCACTTTCGAAAGACTGTAGAGAATCGTTTTAGCCTGATCGATGCGGAAACGGATGAAATCGCGCGCCTCTTTCAGATCGAGACCGATGTCGGCAAAACCATCGTTGATGAGCAATAATCGTTTGCAAAAATCGTCGAGTGCACTACTGAAATCTTCCCCTTGCAGGAATTTATGATAGATACCGGGTTCGCCGGTTTTTTTATGTTCGAGAAGCCAGTTGGTAACGTTGTTATATGCCGAAACCACGAAAATGCGGTTATAGAGAGCATCGCCTTTACGATTACCTTTGATAATGTTGTTGAGTACGTCCTGAAATTGAGACATGGACGTTCCCCCGATTTTTTCGACTGTAAGCATAGCAATGATGTTGTTAGTTGAAATGAATGTTGTTGTGCCACATAGTGTTTGCGCGGTACAAATTTACAAGATAATTTTCAATCGCCACACAGCTGAGATAATTTAATTGGGAAGTGATGAATGAGATTGCACCGGTTTAAAACTTTTTGATTTCGCGATAGACGCGGAAAATCGGAAGTCCCATCACATTGAAATATGATCCTTCGATTCTCTCCACGCCCACATATCCTATCCATTCCTGTACTCCGTATGCGCCGGCTTTGTCGAGGGGTTCGTATTTTTCCACGTAATATTCTATTTCTTCGTTCGACAGTTCGCCAAACGTAACGTAAGCAGTATCGGAGAAAGACACTTGCTTTGTTTTCGAAGTGAGGCAGACGCCGGTTATCACGCGATGCGTCTTTCCTGCAAGAAAATGGAGCATCCGCACAGCTTCGGCCTTATCTGCAGGTTTGCCCAAAATAGTGTCATTGAGCAACACGATGGTATCGGCAGTCAAAAGCAGGAAATCATCCGAGAACATTCCAACGTAAGCCGATGCTTTTTTTCGAGCAAGAAATTCCGGCACTTCTTCTTTCGGAAGGGTTTTGGGATAAGATTCTTCAATATCGGGTAATGTAACAATGTCGTATTCAATATCAATTCCCGATAGCAACTCTTGGCGACGAGGTGAGTTGGAGCCAAGAACAAGTTTGTGGTTGGTAATTTTCATTGATGCAGGTGAAAATTTTTCCAAATTTACATGATAATTTTCGTTTGACGCAACGGGAAGATAATTTAACGATATACGGATTATCCTGATGAAAGAAATATCACAGAATTCCGGATAGTGATTCGGGAACATGACCGGAATTAGAAAATATTGGATAGGAGTTGGGGGAATGAATTACAATGAGCCGTCAACCGAAGTCGCGAAATCATTTTCAATGCTATTTATTTCGTACTTGCGATTTAATAAACGGATGCATTTCGTAAATTTGCGCAAAACTCAATGCTTATGACAGTGGATATATGCCCCTCTCCGGCTCTTTACCCCTATTACGAAAAGGAAGACGACGTCGTGATTGTTGCCGATATTTTCAGGGCATCGACAACCATATGTGCCATGCTTCAAAACGGGGCTTCAGCCGTGATTCCCGTAGCCGACATTGCTGAAGCTCAGCGTTACAAATCGGATGGTTATTGGGTAGGAGCTGAACGTAACGCTCGAAAATGCGATTTTGCCGATGGTGGAAATTCTCCGTTCGATTACCCAAGAGAAAAAGTTGAGGGGAAAGAGGTTGTTTTCACTACAACCAACGGGACGCAAGCCATCGAAAAGGCGCGCAACTGTGGTCAACTGTTTGTGGGGGCTTTTAGCAATTTGGAAGTGCTGACCGAAAAATGTCTTTCAATCGGAGGTCGTTCAGTAGTCATTTGTGCCGGATGGCAGAATAAAATCAATATTGAAGATATGCTCTTTGGAGGAGCTTTTGCCGAGCGTTTGTCGGAAAAAGGAGGAATCACAATCGATTCGGATGCAGTACGCATCGCTCTCGAATTATGGCAAAAAGCTAAAAATAATCCGTTGGAATATGTGAAAGATACCGATCATTATCGGCGCTTGGTAGCCAATGGTGCCGACGGCGATGCAGCCTATTGTCTGCAATCGGACTCGGTTCATTTTGTGCCTTATTTTGACAAAGCAGATGGGAAACTGAAAATTTAATCGTCCCAATCAAAATTTTCAAAATCGAAGGAATCGGTAAACTGTTCCAAATCGCGGCGATCTTTTTTTGTGGGACGACCTGTTCCTCGCTGTCTATCGACAAAGCCGCTGATTTTGTTGAGCTCCAACAATTCGTACTGATCTGATGGGGTGATGTTTTCCATAAACTGGGGAACGAGTTTTGCACCCATGCGCTTGTCGCTCAAGGCAAGTACTTTGAAGGAAAACGTAACCGGAGGTTTGCGCACTTGTACAACATCTCCCACGCGAATCATGCGCGAGGGTTTTACGGCAACACCTCCAACAATCACTCGCCCTTTTTTGATGGCTTCGGCGGCAATTGTTCGGGTTTTGAAAATCCGAACCGCCCACAACCATTTATCTATACGTACCTCATCCATTGTCGTTTGTGATTGATGAATATTGATTTTTTTACCGTTTGTTATACTGATTCATTGTAACATCTATACCCGAAAGGCAAAAGCTGCGAATAATATCCACCGCGGTTTCTATTTTTTGCGGCAGCAAGATTTTTTCCTCATCCGAAAATTCGCTTAACACATAATCTACTTGACGACCACGTGGAAAATCATTTCCGATGCCGAAGCGCAGTCGGGCATAGTTTTGTCCGATCAACTCCTGGATGTTCTTTAATCCGTTGTGTCCTGCATCACTCCCTTTCGATTTAAGTCGAAGTGTGCCGAATGGCAGCGACAAATCATCCACCACTACCAGCAGATGGTCGTTATCGATTTTTTCGTGCTGTAGCCAATAGCGCACGGCATTGCCACTCAGGTTCATAAATGTTGATGGCTTCAGCAGCAATAGCGACTGGTTGCGAAGTCGCGTTTCGGCTACAAATCCATAACGCTTATCCTGAAAAACAACATTGGACGCTTTTGCAAAAGCGTCCAATATCATAAAACCTATGTTGTGGCGGGTATTTTCGTATTCGGGTCCGATATTGCCCAGCCCTGCAATCAAATATTTCATTCCAAAATTCTTTCGTAAAACCTCGATTATGCTTTTGCGGCAGCTCCTCTAGCAGCTCGAGTGAGCTGAACACGGCAAACAACGGCGTTTTTGGCATTGAGGATCTCCAGTCCTTCGAATTGAAGTTCGCCGACTTGAATAGATTTGCCCAGCTGGAGCTTTTCTACATTGATAACCAATTTCTCGGGCAATTTATCGGCAAGTGCTTTCACCTTGAGTTTGCGCATGTCGAGCGATAATTTACCACCGGCACGAACTCCTTCGGCAAGGCCTTCCAACTGAACAGGAATTTCCATAACAACAGGAATATTGTCGAATACGTGCAGAAAATCGATATGAAGAATCTCTTCTTTCACAGGATGAAATTGAACTTCTTTGAGAATAGCTTTTATCTTTTTGCTACCCAGATCAAGATCAACCAATTGCACCTCGGGAGTGTAAATCAGTTTGCGAACATCACCGCTTTTTACCAGAAAATTAAGGTTTTCTTCGTTGTTTCCTCCATATACAACGCAAGGAATAAGTCCCTGTGAACGATATGCTTTAGCCGCTTTTTTCCCGAAATCGTTTCTAATTTCGCCTTTTAATTCAAATGTTTTCATTTTTGTTTTTGTTTGTGTTACTCAAAATAAAGTATTTCTATTGCTTCTTTATTTCCCATCACACGGGAGCTTTTTAAAAAAGCGGTGCAAATGTAGTGATAATCTTTCGATTCGGCAAATATTTTATTTTGCCCTGCTCTTCAAATCTTCCACCGTGATCGACATCAGCCTTCCAATGGGTTTGCCATCACGATAAGTGATGATGCGCATCAAACGCGCATCTTTAGGAATAAGCAGGGGTGACGAGTATTTGGGATAGAAATTGTCGGGAGTAGATCCGTCGAAACTGGTATAGATATCGAGTCCATCGATTTCGGGAGTGAGTTCGACAAAATATTTTTCCCCTTCTTTTCTGACAGAAACAATCGGGTCGTACATTGCCGGGGAATATTTGGTCTGAGCGCAGTCGAGACGCGAAAAGTGGACTTCGGTTTTCGTCACGAATTTATTCCAATCTTTTTTCTCTTTGGGCGACCATAACGATTCGGCAATTGCAAATCCTCTCGGCCAAGTCATGTATTCCGCTTGACGAATATTGTAGATCTGTTCGGTCCAAAGATTGGCTTGTCCACCCAGAACAAATTTCTCATTGACACCTGCGGGAAGAGGATCAAACCTATAGGACTGATTGAGTCGCAACGTGGCATAAACGGGAGCTTCGGTGCATGGATCGCCCTGCATATAATCGATATAAACAAAATTGGTCGGACTCATTACTACATAATGTCCCGATTTGGAAGCTTCGATGCCGGCATCAATACCGCGCCAGCTCATCACTGCAGTAGTGGGAGTGATGCCTCCTTCCAATATTTCATCCCATCCCATCATCTTTTTGCCTTTCGACTGAATAATTTTTTCGATGCGCTTACCGAAATAAGATTGCACTTCAGGCATGGTTTTCAGCCCTTCACGCTTCATCAATTCTTTAATTTGCGGGTTATTCTCCCAAAAATTGTGAGGTGCTTCGTCTCCTCCGGAATGAATATATTCGAACGGGAACAATTGGGACACTTCACTAATTACCTTGTCCATAAAATCGTACACTTTCTCGTTAGCCGGACATAAAGTATTATCTACATAAGCAATGGGTGGCGCACCGTGTGACCAGTCCATAAATTCTTCACCGGCGCGAACCGAATATTCTTCTGCTCCGGGAGTACACGACAGTTCGGGGTATGATGCAATCGCGGCCAAACTGTGTCCGGGAACATCGATTTCGGGCATCACTCTGACGAAACGCTCGCCGGCATAACGAACGATGTCGCGAATTTGATCCTGAGTGTAATATCCGCCATAGGTTTTAGGCTCATCGGGGAGCGGTTTCGAAAAAGTCCCGAACCATCCCACTTTGTCAACACGCCATGCCCCTATTTCGGTAAGTTTTGGCAAACTCTTAATCTCGATTCTCCAGCCCTCGTCGTCAGTCAAATGCCAATGAAATGTGTTGAATTTATATTTCACCATGTTGTCTATAAAGCGTTTCACCTCCTCCACCGTAAAAAAATGTCGCGAAACGTCGAGCATCATACCGCGCCACCCAACACGAGGATAATCAGTTATTTCGACCTGAGGAAGTTGCCAGTGAATATTTTCTACCAAGGCGGCGCTTTCGATTTGTGGAGGCAACAATTGGAAAAAAGTCTGCACTCCGTAGAATAATCCGGCAGGCGTATTTGCTTTAATAATCACACCCTCAGACGAAGATGAAAACGTGTAGCCTTCGTTCCCGATTTGGTTGTCGGGCTTGGAATTTAACACTAACCGAACGGCAGGCCGGGTATTTCGTTCCTCTACAAAAACCTGTCGGCCGGTAGCCGTCGAAAGCTTGTTGCGAAGATACTCATTGACAAATGTCATTGCCTTGTCGGAAGGGGAAACAATGGTGATTGGATCAGGCAGAACATATACTCCTGCTTTTTCGACGAGCGAAACCGGTTCGGGAATAATAGCCACAGATGTTTTGCTTTGCTGGGCGAAAGCTACCATCGTGAAAAAGGCTAACATAAAAATAACTGCATTGCTTTTTTTCATTTTTGAAGATTTAATAAAAGGGTTGACAGATTTTAGACACAAATTTATAAAACTATTTCGAAAATCCTGTTAAACGAACACTTGCGATAGTAAGAAAGTGCTATTTTTCTGATTTTTATCTTGTCGATAAGGAAAAAATACGTATTTTTGCGACGTAAAAGCTCATTTCAACAATGATTAATAGAAACTTAATCCGTATCCGAATCGTTCAGATCGTTTATTCGTGGTATCAAAATTCTAACAATAATCTGAAAAATGCGGAAAAAGAACTACTGCAAGGATTTCAAAAATCATACGATCTTTATTTTTACTTACTTCTTTTAATGGTGAAAATAACAGACTTGTATGAAGAACGTGTTGAGATGAAAAAAAATAAATTTTTGCCAACCGAAGAAGATCTGAATCCCAACACTCATCTTATCGAGAATAAATTTATCAAGCAGCTTAGAGCCAATAAGACATTAAACAAATATTTGTCCGAAAGGCCAATGAGTTGGGACGAAAACGAAACTTTCGTCAAAAACCTGTTGGACAAAATTCTCAGCTCGGATGAATATAAAGACTATACTGCAAATGCTTCGCCGACTTATGCCGACGACAAGTATTTTTGGCGAAAAATATTTAAGCAATATATCTATCTTAATGACGAGCTCGACGATATTCTCGAAGACGAAAGCATTTTCTGGAACGACGATGTGGAAACAGTAGAAACTTTCGTGCTAAAAACAATAAAGCAGTTTTCGGAACAGAATGGTGACAACCAACCGCTTTTACCCATGTTTAAGGATGAAGAAGACAAACAGTTTGCTCTTAAACTTTTGAACGAAACCATTCTAAACGAAAAAAAATACAGGCAGCTTATCGAGAAACACACACAAAAGTGGGATTTCGACCGTATCGCTTTTATGGACATGATTATCATGCAAGTAGCCATCGCCGAGCTTTATACCTGCGAGTCCATTCCAACAAGCGTTACGCTCAACGAATTTATCGACATTGCCAAATCGTACAGCACACCTAAAAGCGGAACTTTCGTCAATGGTATTTTGGACGCAATAGCGAACGAAGCAAAAAAAGAACATATCATTTTTAAAAACTAATTTCATTCACTTCAAAATTTTATCGAAATGAACGTATTATTACAAGCAGGATCCTCGGCAGAAGGAGGAGGAATGGGGATGACGCTGATCATGATGATAGCTATCATAGCCGTCTTTTATTTTTTCATGATTCGCCCTCAACAAAAAAAACAGAAAGAACTCCAGAAAGCGCGTGAGTCGATGCAGGTTGGCGACAAAGTAGTGACAGCCGGCGGCATTCATGGTCGCATCAAAGAAGTAGGTGACACCTATTTTTTGGTAGAAGTGGCCGATGGCGTAAAATTGAAATTCGAAAAGAGCTCTGTTTACGCTTCCGCACAAGACGTTAATAAGTAATCCCCGCTTGGATGCCGAGCTATGATTGACGTCAAAGCTATCATAGAAATTTGGAAACCGAGAGTGCGGGCATATTTCTCCAACTTTCCGTGGAGAAATCTGCTTGCATTCCTTTTTTTTCTGTTGATGGCCTACATCTTTTGGCTGATGCTCTTTTTCCGTCGCGAAAACGTGGAAGGCACTTATCGCGTCCCAATCAAATATGTCAACGTACCCGAGGATGTGGTTTTCGATCAACCTGTGCCCCAACATATTGATGTCAGGATTTCCGACGTTGGATCACAGATTTTCAGATACGACATTCTAAAGCCGGATACGCTTCGAATAGATATTGGGGATTATCAACAAAAAAACATTCAAACCATACAGGGAAATGAGCTCCGATACATTCTCAATAATCTTTTTCCCAAAGCCACTCTGCTCAGCTATTATCCTGCATTGATTCCAATCTCGACTTCCAAGCTCGAAAAAAAGCAGCTCGCTGTGGTATTCGACGGAGAAATCACTACAAGCGGTGCCAATCTCGTAACCGATAGTATATCGTTTATCCCGGAAATAGTTACGGCTTATTCCTCGAAGAAGATTCTGGAAACCCTGAAAAATGCACCTACGGAATACACGGTTTTCGATAACTTGAAAGCGACGTCACAATTCAAGATCAAAATCAAAAAAGTGGAGAATGTGAAATTCGTACCTGACGAAGTGGAAATATATATCCCGATCAAGGAATACACTGAGAAAAGCTTTGATATTCCAATCACTTGCTCCAATCTTCCAAAAAATCTCGAAGTTAAATTCTTTCCATCGCAAATCAAGGTTTCTTTCCTGGCGACTTTAGAAGATTATAAAAAAATTAGTCCGGATGACTTCGCTATTAATCTCGACTATAACAAGCTTAGAGCTCGTGAGGACGGCAAAATAGAGATAGAGCTGACGCAGTCGCCTCCAATGATTCGTAATCCCCGCCTTTCGCCCGGTTCAGTAGAATTTCTTTTCGAGAATCACGACTAACCCAAATGATTAAAATTGGAATTACCGGAGGAATCGGCAGTGGAAAATCGGTAGTATGCGAACTATTGAAACTTTACGATATACCGATTTACAATGCTGATGTGGAAGCGAAACGCCTCAATGACGAATCACCTATCATTCGTCAAAAATTGACACAAAATATTGACGAAAATCTGTATATTTCAGGGAAACTCGATAAACAAAGATTTGCCCAAATTATTTTTAACGATCCCGAAAAACTTCGCATAGCCAACTCCATAATTCATCCCGAACTGCAAAAAGATTTTCTACGATGGGTAGAAATACATTCCGATTCCGATATCGTGGGTATGGAAGCGGCGTTGCTTTTCGAAGCAAATTTCCAACGCATGTTCGATAAGGTGATCATGGTTTATGCTCCGGTATCACTTCGAATTGTACGCGCTTCGCAGCGTGATCGAACAACGTCCGAAAAAATCGAAGAACGTCTGCGACATCAATTTCCGGACGAAGAAAAAGTGAAACTTTCGGATTTCGTCATTTTCAATGACGAAAAACATTCACTTATCATGCAAGTATCGGACCTCTTAAATCGGATCCGGACAAATCGATAAATTCTCCTTTATGCAATATTTGCGATTGCTTTGAATAAAGCACTTATAGCTTTTTGCCTGATTTTTTGCGAAATAACTCTAAAAAATGTACCTTTGCATCGACAAATCAAAAAATGAACATCGTCATGATAGAAAAAATTGGTTGTAACGCCGGCAAAGTTTGGACACAATTGGATGCAGCCGGCCGTTCAAACGTGAAAGACCTAAAAAAAATGACAAAACTTACCGACAAAGATCTGTATGCTGCCATTGGGTGGCTGGCACGTGAAGGGAAATTGACATTGGAAGAAGTGGACAAAGAAGTTTTCGTTTCTTTGAAGTAAGCTCCATTCCAATTGGTATTACACCTCTTCTGCTTTTTTAGGGGAAGTGTCTTAGGGTCGATGAAGAAATGCTTTATTTCTTCATCGATGTTTTTTTGACCGAACCGTTTTCATCTTTAAATTTTGACATTATCTTTATCACAAAAAAATGATGGATACTTCGAAACTTCATAAACAGTTGTTCAAGCTCTTTCCGAAGGAACAGATTTTCACCGACGAACTTTCGTTGCTGACAAAAGGCACCGATGCAGGATTGTATCGGATGATTCCCAAAGCAGTTGTCAAAGTTAATTCGGAAGAAGAAGTCGTTCGATTGCTCTCTTTTTGCAAAAATAATCAGGTTCCCATAACGTTCAAGGCTGCAAGTACAAGTCTTAGTGGACAAACCGTTTCGGATTCTGTCTTAATGGAAATCGGAGAGGGATTCGATTTTGCCTCGATCATCGATGGAGGACGAAAGGCTACTTTCGGTTGTGCGGTTGTGGGAGCGGCTGCCAACCGAATGCTGATGCGTTATCATCGAAAAATAGGACCAAAACCGGCATCTATTGCTTCGGCTAAAATCGGCGGAATCGTTTCGAACAACGCCAGCGGATCGAGTTACGGCATTCGACATAATAGCTACAACACGGTGAAAGCGATGCGCATTATTTTTGCGGACGGATCGATACTGGATACGGCTGACAGCACAAGTCGTCAACATTTCATCGAAACACATCCGGAACTGATAGGCGAGATTCAACAACTCCGTCTTCTCGCAACAACCGACACAGCTATTTACGAAAAAATATCACGAAAGTTTCGGCTCAAAAATACTTGTGGGTATGGTGTAAATTCGCTGATCGATTTCGACGATCCCATCGAAATCATTCGTCATTTGATGGTTGGTTCCGAAGGCACACTCGGATTTATTTCTCAAGTTACGTTTGAAACTGTTCACGATGCACCACTCAAAGCTACTGCGATGATTTATTTTGCGCAGTTGCGGGATGTTTGTAAAACCATTATTCCTTTGCGCTCGAGCGAAGTGAGTGCTGCCGAATTGATGGATCGAAATGCATTGCGTGCGGTGGAAAATCAAGAGGGAATGCCTGCCGAAATAAAATCGCTGCCGGAAAATGCAGCAGCTCTTCTTATTGATACTTCGGCAGATGACGAAGAAACTTTACTAAAACAGATGCATGAAATAGAGGAAAAATTGTCATCTGTTCACACGCTTTTCCCTATCAAATTCACTCGCGACATGCATCTTTATAATACGTATTGGAAAGTACGAAACGGACTTTTTGCATCGGCAGCAGCTGCACGTCCTGTTCATACTGCATGCATCATCGAAGATGTGGCTTTTGGAGCGGACGTTTTGGGGGATGCACTAACGGATGTACGCCAATTGCTCATAGATTCCGGTTATGCCGATGCCGTGATGTGGGGACACTTGCTTGATGGAAATGTGCATTTCACGGTTTTTCCCGATATCAACTCAGAGGAAGGTGTTCATCAGTATGCCCAATTTATGAATGACCTGAGCGAACTGGTCGCCATCAAACATCGGGGAAGCCTGAAAGCCGAACATGGCACAGGTCGAAATATGGATCCTTTCGTCGAAAAAGAATGGGGCAGCGATATTTATGCTCTCATGAAACGAATCAAAAAATCATTCGATCCCTTCAATATTCTAAATCCTGGAGTATTAATCAACGACGATCCCAATGTTTTTATCAAAAATCTGAAACATATTCCTGAAGCAAATCCGCTCATCGACAAATGTATCGAATGTGGTTTCTGTGAGGTGAATTGTCCCTCGAAAAACTTGACACTTACACCGCGTCAACGCATAGTGGCATATCGTAATCTGACGGAAAAATCTCTATCTGGAAAAAACAAAAAGAAAACTTTTCGTCAGCTCGAAAAAGAGGTTTCCTATTCGATGGACGAAACTTGTGCTACGGACGGTTTGTGTGCTATTGCTTGTCCTGTAGGTATTAATACTGGAACGCTGGTGAAAGAACTTCGTTTCCATAATAATGGTCGCTTGGCGAATAACATTGCTGATTCAGTAGCTGCAAATATGGATAAAACTACGGCCTCGCTACGCGGATTGATGAAATTTCCTCATGTTGTGGCAAAAATTGTCGGCTATAATGCGCTCGAAAATGTTACGCGTGGCTTATTTAAAGTAGGAGACGGACTTTTCCCCCTTTGGACACGATACACACCTTCGGGCAGTCGGAAAATTGAACAGTCGATTTTTTCGGCCAACGATGCCGAGTCGCCGTCAGTAGTATATTTCCCGTCGTGTATTACCAGAGCGATGGGTGGGCCTTCTTTTGGGTACAGCGAATCGGAGGATGTTCCCTCGAAAATGCTCTCGTTGCTCCGAAAAGCCAATTATACCGTTATCATTCCCGAAGGGAAAGACAAATTGTGTTGCGGAATGGCTTTCAGTAGCAAGGGATTTCGAAAACAGGCAAAGAAAAAAGAAATCGAGCTCAACGAAGCGCTCTTGTCGGTAACCCGTAACGGCGAATTGCCGGTAGTGTGCGATATGAGCCCTTGTTTGCTTCACATGCGCGAAACGCTCGATCCACGACTAAAACTGTACGATCAAGTAGAATTTATTCACGATTTTTTGCTCGATCGTTTGCAATTCAAACGGCAGCCTGTTTCCATCGCTATTCACAATACTTGCAGCACTACGAAAATGCAAATCGAAGACAAATTCTATCGTGTAGCTTCGTTATGTGCCGAAAAGGTAATTGTTCCCGAAAACATTACTTGTTGTGGTTGGGCCGGCGATCGGGGTTTCTTCTATCCCGAATTGAATCGTTCGGCGCTTGCATCTCTCGAACATACCAAACTCGACGCCACAGAAGGATATTCTAACAGCCGCACTTGCGAAATCGGACTTTCTGTCAATAGCGGAATCACCTACAAATCACTGGTATATTTGGTAGATAAATGTACTGTCGCTTTAGAAATCGATAGAAAAAGTAGTCTTTGAATTTTATCTACCGGAGGAAATGTCATGGCGAAATCGTAAATCAACTACGCCGGCATGACGGAAACTTTCCTTCGTCTGCTTCCAAACACTTCTCAAAAAGAAGGAATGGATATTCGCACATATTTGATAAATATATTTTTTACCTTTGCACTCTCAATCAGCAAATTCACGATATGAACATCGAGCAAAATCTTCAAAATACAATCATCGACGCCCTCAACGAACTTTATCATGCCAATGTGGACGCTTCGCAAATCACACTTCAGAAAACCAAAAAGGAATTTAAAGGACATTACACATTGGTCACGTTTCCGTTGCTCAAAATATCGAAAAAAAATCCGGAGCAAACGGCACATGAAATAGGCGCTTACCTGATGGACAAAACTTCGTTTATTGCCGCATATAACGTAATCAAAGGATTTTTAAATCTGACTGTTGCGTCGAACGTTTGGATTCGATTGCTCGAAGAAATTGATGCCGCACCCGATTTCGGATTTGTCTCGGCAAATGATGATGCACCGCTGTTCATGGTTGAATATTCTTCGCCGAATACCAATAAACCGTTGCATCTGGGGCATGTAAGAAATAATTTGCTTGGCCATTCGTTGAGCGAAGTGTTGAAATCCAATGGCAAACGAGTTGTAAAAACCAATATCGTGAATGACCGCGGCATTCACATTTGCAAATCGATGTTGGCCTGGAAAAAATGGGGTAATGGCGAAACGCCTGAATCATCCGGCAAAAAAGGTGATCATTTGGTAGGAGATTATTACGTGCTTTTCGACAAAAATTACAAAGCCGAAATAGCCGAATTGCAGGAAAAGGGGCTTTCGAAGGAACAGGCCGAAGAGCAGTCGACACTGATGCGGGAAGCTCGTGAAATGCTGCGCAAATGGGAAGCCAATGATCCCGAAACGGTCAATCTTTGGAAGATGATGAACAATTGGGTGTATGAAGGATTTGACGAAACGTATCGTCAGCTTGGCGTTTCTTTCGACAAAATTTATTACGAATCGCAAACCTATTTGGCCGGTAAGCAAGAAGTGCTTCGAGGACTGAAAGAAGGATTGTTTTATCAAAAAGAAGACGGTTCAGTTTGGGCTGATCTCACTCCTTATGGATTGGATCATAAATTATTGCTTCGAGCCGATGGAACATCGGTTTATATGACACAGGATATCGGTACCGCCAAATTACGCTTCGACGATTATCCGATCGACACCATGATTTATGTTGTAGGGAATGAACAGAATTATCATTTTCAGGTGTTGTCCATCCTGCTCGATATGCTTGGATTTGAGTTCGGAAAAGGATTGGTACATTTTTCGTACGGAATGGTTGAGTTGCCGGAAGGCAAAATGAAATCCCGCGAAGGCACCGTTGTCGATGCCGACGACCTAATGGCAGAAATGATAGAAACGGCGCGCGAAACATCCAAAGAGTTGGGCAAACTCGATGATTGCACGCCCGAGGAGGCCGAAAATATTGTACGCATGATCGGATTGGGTGCTCTTAAATATTTCATTTTGAAAGTCGATCCGAGAAAAAATATGACCTTCAATCCCAAAGAATCTATCGATTTTAATGGCAATACCGGGCCTTTTATCCAATATACACATGCGCGAATCCAATCTATTCAGCGAAAAGCTGCCGAACAGGGCATTCAAATTCCGGATCGTCTTTTGGAAGATGTCGAATTGTCAGAAAAAGAGGAAGCTCTCGTGCAAATGCTTTCCGATTTCGAATCTGTTGTGAAACAGGCCGGAACAGAATACAATATCTCTCTGGTTGCCAATTATACCTACGATTTGGTGAAAGAATACAATCAATTTTATCACGATTTCCCGATATTGCGTGAAGAAAATATCGCGTTGCGCAATTTCCGGTTGGTGCTTTCGAAAAACGTTGCTCGTACGATAAAAAAAGCAATGGGCTTACTGGGTATTGAAGTGCCTGACAGGATGTGATTTGCAAAAATTTAGAAGAACGTATTTTCTTCGTATTATTCTCAAATGAATTGCCAGAAAACCGAACTGTCTCATTTTGCAAACCTACAGACATTTTTAATACGGTAAAGGAGCATCTTTTGTTCAAAAAAAACAAACTATATTTCTCTATTTTTGTTTAATTTGTAAATTTGTGAAAGGAGCAATAAGATAATCGTTTTTTATCACTTGTTAAAATAGACAAACATAACAACAACCTTTAATTCATAGACTAGCTTTCGGCCCGATAAGAGAGTCGGACCTTTGCGGACAAACATTCCAATTGTAAATCATAGATTTTCTTGGTTCATAAGATATTTGCCTAAAGGTTACTTACTGAGCCTCTTTTTTATCTTATGATTGCCGATTTATATTGGTTAGCAACTTTCTTGTTTGTATAGCTGCCGTGAAATTGAAATTAAGCTTGCTTTGTAAAGATTATCAAATACGCGCCTTTTTGACAGAATAATTATGAACTATAATTCTTTTTATAAGTTTAAACATGGATAATAAGGAGAATAATTCCGAATACCATATCGAAGTGCTTTCAGACAGTGCGACTTTTTATCCACTGATCGAAAGATTCGTAAAACGCCTGCTTCCAGAAACTCGAGTGCGTCTTTGGGACCGACTGCCAACTATTTATGAATCACTTAACAAAGAACCTTCTGAGTTGATTATTGTTGATGGAGTTTTCACACAAAATTCGGCAATCGATTTGATACATAGCATTCGGTTCAAAATGAAAGTTTATACCCCTATTTGGTTTTTCACGGTTGTGGAAACACCCGATTTTTTGCTCAAAGCGCGTGAAGTTGGGGCCAATAGAATTATCGAAAGGCCATTTGATCCTATCGAAATTGCTACTGAAATTTGCCTGTACTTAAAACAAAAAAAGTCGTATAGTAATCCTAACGCATATGAATAAAAGAAAATCAACAATCCCATGAGAAAAAAAATAATACCGCTTTTTATATTCTTTTGTGTAGTATTATGCATTGAACTTGCAAGTGCACAAACAAATGTTGATTCGCTCCTCAATGCTGCGATTCAAAAAGCGCAACAGGGGAAATACCAAGAATCACTGCATGATGCCAACAGGGCATTGCAAAACGATCCGTCACGAGCCGATATTTATGTTTTTGCCGCTAATGTATATTCCTGGTCACAAAAAAACGATTCGGCTCTTATCTTCATAGAAAAAGCCAAGGAGATGAACTACCTAAATGATGATTTTTACAGCAGTTATCTCAACATTTTGTTGTGATCGAGCAATTATCAGGAGTTGGCTAAAGCCGCAGAAGAAGCCGAAAAAAACGGATATTCCAATACGATTGATCTGCTTACCAAACAACTCATCGCTTACAGTGAAACCGGTGCGTATGAAAAAGGGATAAAACTTGCAGAACACGAGAAATATAAGCACTATCTTGCAAACGACACCATCGATCAGCTCTATACCTCATTACTGCTCAGCAAGCGGACTAACTTGATTGCCTTGTCGTATTCGCTCGACATGTTTGATAATATCGATCCTCATCATCTTGTATCCATCGGTTATTCGAAAAAAATCGCAACAGGCAATACGCTTGCTGCGGATATCTATTACGCAAACCGATTTTCGAAAAACGATTTTTTGATAGAACTAAACGATTATTGGACAATATACAAAAAAAAATTACCTTCAGGTCGGCTTCGGCTACGCATCGAATGCAAATTTCTTTCCGCGTTATCGAATGGGGATAGAATATTTTTTTACTCCAGCCGATAAATGGGAAACATCCTTGGGTGTTCGTTATATGAATTATCCGAATGCAGCAAACCAAGATGTCTTTATATTTACGGGAAGTGTTGGCAATTATGTTGGCAACAATTGGATTTCGATACGGCCATTTTATGTTTTGCAAAACGATTTACAGTCGCTGTCTGTTGTTCTCAAATATCGACTCTACGGAAAAAGTCCGATGAATTTTTGGGGATTGGAAGCCGGCGTAGGCAATTCCCCCGACGATATTCTTACTACATCGCAAAGCTCATTCAACGAACTTATGTCGTATCATATTAAAGTGGAAAAAAACTTGAAATTGAACAGAATATCCGATTTCAACATTCGTTTGGGATATTTGTATGAGCAGATTAATCAAAATTCAACCAAACTATATCGAAACAGATATATGGTAGAAGCTGGATATAAATATCGATTTTGATATGAGACTTGCAGGAATTTATCGAAAGTACCTTTCGCCATGGGTAGTGGTTGCAATAGGAGGGGCAATTTTTGTGTTGACGTTCCTCTATCTTGGACAAAAAGACATAACGAATCAATACTTTATATTTCATAATCCGGCTTATCCGATTGTGAGTCACACTCATGGATGGATTTATGTGGTTCAGGCGCTTATTTTAGTGTTCGTTTCGATAACCATTCTCGAGCTGTTTTCGCTATATGTCGGAACACCTCGAAGATTGTACACAGACAAAAAAGGACAAGAATGTATATATTAATCAAAAAGTACCCCACATTTCAATCGAAAAGTATACCACCTACCAACAAGAACGGATAGCATCCGTTCATAAAAAATGATAAGCATGTATACAAAACAAGAAATAATCATCAGGAGTTATCGTGAGGGTAAAAGTCAGAGACAAATATCGCGAGAACTGCAAATAAGTCGAAAGACGGTAAGAAAGTATCTTAGAGAACATGAAGAGGTGTTACGATCGGCTGAGAGTGAAGAAGCCGG
>JARKPE010000057.1 GCA_029975415.1 Dysgonamonadaceae bacterium
TCATCTTCTGTAAGATTTACTTTGTTTTTTGTTTTCACTCATAAAGATAGGTGAAATCTTACACATGGCAAAGCGTTTGGTAATTTCTTTTTTATCAACGCTTTGCTCCTTTATTTTTAATATTTAGTTGCGGAATTAAGGTTATTTTAATCTTAATGCCGCTAAAAAATTATAAATCAAAGCAATGTTAATTAATTTCCTTTCATCATTATTCACAAAGAACACTTCGAAAGTGTAATAAAATTGATTTCCTTTGCACAAATTTTTTACTGACTATGCTTTCTGTTGAAAATATTACGGTTGAATTTGGTGGTTTTGTCCTGTTAAATAATATTTCGTTTGTGATTAACAAAAACGAACGCGTCGCATTGGTCGGAAAAAATGGAGCCGGAAAATCAACTTTACTCAAAATTATGGCCGGCAAACAAATGCCGACACATGGGTCGATAGCTTGTCCAAAAGATATTTCTGTAGGTTATCTTCCTCAACAAATGGCTTTAAACGATTCGCGTACCGTGAAAGCAGAAGCATCTACGGCTTTCGAACATCTGCAAAAAATGGAACGCGATTTGGAAAAACTGCACATCCGGCTTGCAGAGCGAACCGATTATGAATCGCCGGAATACAGCCAACTTATCCAACGGGCTAGCGATTTGCAGGAACTTCTGCAACTGTCGGGAATCCACAATTTCGAGGCAGAAGTCGAGAAAACGCTGTTGGGATTAGGTTTTTCACGCTCCGATTTCGACAGGCCAACTCGCGAATTTAGCGGTGGATGGCGAATGCGTATTGAACTTGCCAAACTTTTGCTGCAAAATCACGACGTTTTACTTCTCGACGAGCCAACCAATCATCTTGACATAGAATCGATTCAATGGCTCGAAAATTTTCTGATTTCGCATTCCACAGCAGTCATGCTGGTTTCGCACGATCGCGCTTTCTTGGATAGGGTAACCAACCGAACAATCGAAATAATGCTCGGCAATATCCACGACTATAAGGTCAACTACAGCAAATATGTGGAGTTGCGCAACGAGCGTCGTGAACAGCAACTTAGAGCATACGAAAATCAGCAAAAGCAGATTAAGGAAACCGAAGATTTTATCGAGCGTTTTCGGTATAAGCCAACAAAATCGAATCAGGTGCAATCGCGCATCAAGCAGCTCGAAAAAATAGAAATCATCGAGGTGGACGAAGTGGATAATTCACGGCTTAATCTCAGATTTCCACCATCTCCCCGCTCGGGTTCCTATCCTGTTATCATGGAAAACGTGTCGAAAAAATACGGTGATCACACGGTCTTCTCGGATGTAACGCTTACCATCGAACGAGGCGATAAGGTGGCTTTTGTGGGGAAAAACGGCGCAGGAAAATCGACGCTTGTAAAGTGCATCATGAATGAAATTCCGTTCGACGGCAAACTTCAACTGGGGCACAACGTTAAAATAGGTTATTTTGCCCAAAATCAAGCACAATTGTTGGACGAAAATCTTACTGTTTTCGAAACCATCGATTATGTGGCCGTTGGCGATGTTCGCACAAAGATTCGCGACATCTTGGGCGCTTTTATGTTCGGCGGTGAAGCATCGGAAAAGAAAGTGAAAGTACTCTCCGGCGGTGAACGTGCCCGATTGGCAATGATTCGGCTGCTACTCGAACCGGTAAATTTGCTCATTCTCGACGAGCCCACCAATCATCTTGACATGGCTTCGAAAGATGTGCTAAAAAAAGCTATTCGTGAGTTCGATGGCACGGCAATTATCGTTTCGCACGATCGCGATTTTTTGGACGGCATTGTCAGCAAAGTATATGAATTTGGGCATGGAAAAGTTGTTGAGCATCTTGGAGGTATTTACGATTTTTTGAATCGAAAAAACATCGATAATCTTCAAGTATTGGAACTGGCTACCCCGAACTCTGCGCAAAACGTTTTGGATATGAACGAAACCACTTCGGCCAGCAAACTTTCTTATCAGGAACAGAAAGAGAGAAATCGACTGACGAGAAAACTCGAAAAAGAGATTGCCGACTTGGAATCCGAAATTGAATCCATCGAGAAAGAAATCGAGCTCCTCGAAGCTCAACTATCAACCGAAAAAGGTTCTTCCGACACATCTCTGTACTATAAGCATCTCGAGCTTAATACGAAACTCGATACGCTGATGCAGGGGTGGGAAAATAAACAAAACGAATTGAACGATTTTCTGAATCGTACTTGATTAATTTTAAACAATAAACACAGGTTCGGCGTTAAGAATAAGCGCAACAAATTAATTATGTGGCAAAAAATAAGCAAAATTATTCTTCAATTCTCGGGTTGGAAAATAACAAATATTATTCCCGACATTTCCAAATGTGTACTGGCAATAGCTCCTCACACCAGTAATTGGGATTTTTTGATTGCAAAATTGGCCTATACCTCCCTTGGCAGAAATGCCAATTTCCTCATAAAAAAAGAATGGTTTTTCTTTCCATTCAACGTTTTTTTTAGAAGTATTGGAGGAATCCCTGTGGATCGATCAAAAAATCAATCGATGACCGACATTATGGCAGAAGAATTCGCAAAACGTGACC
Organism: Dysgonamonadaceae bacterium; assembly: GCA_029975415.1. Taxonomy (GTDB): domain Bacteria; phylum Bacteroidota; class Bacteroidia; order Bacteroidales; family Dysgonomonadaceae; genus Seramator. Next base: position 2,575 of record JARKPE010000057.1, read on the forward strand.
GATTTCAACTCGCAATCACGCCGGAAGGGACTCGTAAGCGTGTAACTGAATGGAAACGTGGATTTTATTATATCGCCGATAAAGCGCAAGTTCCGATCGTCCTCATCGGACTGGACTATAAAAATAAGGTCATTTCTTTTCTCGATGTTTTCACTCCCACAGGTAACGTGGACGAAGACATGCTTACTATTCAATCGAGATATAAAGGGTTGTCGGGCAAAAATCCCAACAATTTTTCTTCTTAATTTTTCTTTCTCGGCTGCCAACATTAGTTGGCTACATCATTTGCTGTTAAAGTATTTTCCGATAAGATGATATTACAACAAAAAAATCATCCTCGTTTTCTCAAGTAAAATGGTACGGATAAAGTTGTAATGATTTTTTATTGCATGCTTTTGATTTTGGAAAAATACATGGCGAACGATCGATAGAGAAAATGTGTCCATTTGCCGAAAGGAACGATGATAAGTGCCCACTGCGCCAATACCGTCAGATGAATAATGTACATCCATTGTTGGGTTTCGATCAGTCCCAAATCGATAAAAAGTCGCACCAAAAAAGCGGTAACCCCCATCAACAAAAGCCATATCACGAACAACCAGTCCGAAGGTTGGGAAAATTGGTTGAGCGATTTGTTTTTCCTGATGCGACTACCTACAAAGTCTATTGTAATTACGAAAATTAAAAAACTTTCCACATAACCCAATGCGATCACAAAAATGCTTTGAGAGCCAAACCAATTGAGAAAAACCGTCGTAAAAAGCAGCGACAGGTAGGCAATCACGAGCACAAAATGCTCGAGCCATCTGAATTGTACATCGCCGTCGCATTCCTTATATCGTTTCTGGGTGAACATGTGAACCAGCAGATCACTCAGTGCCGATACATAGTTTTTGAACGGAGCTTTCACTTTTGGTCTGACGATGGCGAAATACCACATTCGCAACAAGTTGGGAATAAAAATTACCAGAAGAACCGTCCCGATGGCAGTCATTTCGAAATAGTGCCCGATGTGGAGCATGCGTTCTGCATCGAAACCTACGGAATTGGCAAACAACAGAACGCCGGCAAATACGAGCAATAAAGCCGCAATTGTGAAAGAGAGCGAGCGATAAAGCAGTCCCGATAACCCCGTCCAATCGTATTTCGCAGTAAGCCATCGGCGGAGCGACATCATCAGTTCTCCCGGATTGGCTGTTTGCGGACAATTGGTAGTGCATTCGCCGCAGTAATAGCATTCCCACGGTTTGAGGGAAGATTTGATTTCGTCTTCGAGTCCCAGTACGCTGTATCGAACCATTTCGCGCGGAAAGGAATCGTCGGTAGTGGATAGCGAACATACCGCCGTGCAGGTTCCGCAATTGTAGCACGCATTCATATTTACGGCACCGTATTTTTTTAGTTCTTCCGAAAACTTAGGATTGATTTTTGTTGCCATTATTTTACCAGTTTATACGAAAAATATTCATCCATATCGTCGATTTCGCCAACAGCTACCACACCGTATTTCACCAGCGTGAGAAGATGATACGTAACGTCGGGTTTTGACATTTGCAATTTATCGGCCAGTTGCGGAATTGTCATTTCCTGCTCTTTCAGTGCATCGACGATGGCCTTTTTGATGCGATTAAACTCTTTGAGTTGTTCCTTAGCGCTATCCGGAACCCCTTGCTTGTCCCGAAGATATTTGGCGGTTTTTCCGATTTCTATTTCCATAATTTTTTCTCTGTAAATTCGAAGTTGGATCGTTGCTTATCAACTATCGTTGATGTATGTAAAAAACTTTTCTCGCTGATTTACGCTGATTTGTTCATCGATTTACGCCGATTATTTGCGAGAACATATTTGTAAACCTCTTTCCAAATATGATCATCCGAATTATTTCTTACATCATCAAATCAACGAATCATCTAATCTGTTTGTCGATTCAAAATTGCCATGTAAATTATTAAGCTAAAGCATCGATCATGCTCATCATTTCTTCACTCGTATAACCAATCAGATTGATGGCATCAACCGGACAAACGGGAGCACACATACCACATCCCTTGCACACCATCGGGTTGACGGATGCAACTGTTCTTCCTCCCATCTCTATCTGGTCGATAGCATCGAACGGACAGGCGTTACTGCATTTATCGCACCAAGAGCAGGCGTCCTGATCGATTTCGGCGATAATCGGTTCCGTTTCGAGCGTTCCCTTGCTGATGTACGAAAACGATTTAGTTGCAGCCGATAGTGCCGAATTCACCGACTCGCTGATGTTTTTTGGTCCCTGACAAGTTCCGGCAATGGTTACGCCATCGATCACGGTTTCCACCGGTCGGAGTTTCATGTGAATTTCGTTGAAAAACCGGTCTCTGCCTTTCGGCAATTTAAGCATCGTACCGATAGATTGGTCTGGACGGGGAACCATTCCGGTTACAAGCACCACCAAATCGACTTCCATTTCCATTTCTTTTCGTGCCGAAAGAATATCTTTTACGGTTACCACCGTTTTTTTTCCTTCGGAGCGAATTTCGGGAAGATTATTTTCATCGAATTGCAGATACAAATCACCCATTTGCAACGATTCGGCATAAAGCAGCTCCTGTTTTCCATAGGTGCGAATGCCACGCGTGAGATGAATATTTTGCATGCCTTTGAATTTCTTTTTGACTTCGATGGCCGTATGAATGGCCGAAGTGCAGCAAAAACGCGAACAATACGTGTTTTCGCCCTCATTCTGGCGGCTACCAACGCAATAGATGTAAGCAATATTATTGATTTTCTTGCCCTTGAATTCCAATGATTTGCCGGTAGCTTTATCGACCTGTTGTTTAAATTCGGGTAAAGTGATTATAGTTTCGCTCGTTCCGAATCCATATTCTCCCTGTTTAGGCAAATAATGATCGTAACCTGTTGCTACTACAATCGATCCTACATGCAGTTCGACGATTTCCATTGGATCGCCGTCATTCTGTGGACGTCTGCGAATTTTCAGCTCGAAATTACCAATGCTTCCTTTGGTGTCGATAACTTCCGCACCTGTCAGAATGGTTACATTGTTATACTTACGCAAATCGTTCTCGATACGCGCCGTCAATTCGAACCCTTTTTCATCGGTCATAAACAAACTGCCCCATTCGGCGGTGTGTCCTCCCAATCGGTTTTCCTTTTCGATCAGGATCACATTCGATTTTTTTTCGGCGAGCGACAAAGCAGCTTTCATTCCTGCAATTCCGCCACCGATGACGGCGATGTTTTTTTCGGCTTCGAACTGATTGGGAAAGAGTGGATCGGCATATCGCGATTTGGCAATGGCCGCCTTCACCAGCCGAATGGCTTTTTCGGTTGCTCCGAGTTTGTCGTCGGAATGTGCCCACGAAGCCTGCTCTCGAATATTGGCGTGGACATACGTATATTTGTTCAAATCGCCCCGTTCGGTAACATTGCGAAAGGTGGTTAGATGCAATTTGGGCGAACATGAAGCTACAATCACTCCATCAAGATTGTGCTCGTGAATATCCTGCACCATATCGGTTTGGTTGGTATCCGAACAGGCAAACATCGTAGTTTTGGCCAGCACCACACCTTTCTCGTGCTCAATAGCGGCGCGCACCTTTTCCACATCCACGTAGTCGGAAATATTTCCGCCGCAATGACAAATATAAACGCCTAATCTTTCTTTCATACGCTTTGATACCGGGTTAAGTAACTGATTGCTTCAGACGACGCCGAACCGGCCGAAAGGATGGAATCGGGGATGTCCATCGGTCCCGATGCCGTGCCGGCAACAAAAACTCCATCGATGCTAGTCTTGGCCGGACTGCCTAACAAATCTTTTTGTGCAATAAACTGCAGCGGATCGAGTTTAAGCGAATTGCCGTCGAATATTTTTCCTGCCGAAGGATTGGATTTTACCCCCACCGAAAGTACAACCATATCGTGTTCGGCTTCCTTAACCACTCCTTCTGCTATATCTTCGTAACGTAAAATGAGATTTCCGTTTTCTTTTTCGGTGATTTTGCCGATTTTTCCCTTCACGAAATTCACGCCCATTCCTTTGGCTTGTTGGTAGAATTCTTCAAATCCTTTGCCAAAAGATCGAATGTTGATGTAATAAATCGTAATATCGGCCATCGGAAGAGCGCCCATCAGCAATTGAGCCTGCTTCATGGAGTACATGCAGCAAATTTGTGAACAAATCGGGTTGCCAACAGTGTTGTCGCGTGAACCCGTGCACAGCACATAAGCGATGCGGTCGGGAACTTTGCCGTCGCCCGGTCGCAAAATGGTGTTATAAGGGCGTGTCGGAGCAATTTCGCGTTCCATTTGCATGGAAGTAATCACGTTTTTGTATTGACCGTAACCAAATCGCGGTATCTCGAGCGGATCGAAAAGATTGAAGCCGGTGGCAAGAATCACCGTCTTGGCATGAAGCTCGTAATATTCCGTTTCCATCGTAAAATCGATGCAATGCGTAGGACAGGCTTTTTCGCAAGCGCCGCACAGGGTGCAATTTTCGATATCGATGACCGCCGCTTTGGGATTGGCAATGCTGAATGGAATAAAAGCCGCCTTGCGACCGATGAGCCCGAATTGATATTCGTCCCGAACGCTCACAGGACAGGCTTTTTCGCACAGTTGACATGCCGTGCAGCCTTCCACTCTTACATAACGTGGTTTTTTCGAGATTTGTGCAACGAAATCGTTGTCGCTTTTTTTCGCGATGTGGGTTACCTCGCTTTCGGTGAAAACAGTGATATTTTTGTGTCGAGCTATTTCCGATACTTTTGGAGTCGTGATGCAAGCGGCACAATCGAGGGTCGGGAAAACCTTACTCAACAAAATCATTTTCCCTCCAAGCGAATGATCTTTTTCCACCAGCAGCACCTTGTAGCCGGTGTTTGCAAGATTGATGGCGGCTTCGCCTCCGGCAATTCCTGCGCCGATTACCAAAGCATCGTACTTGATAATTTTTCGTTCTTCCATTAATTGTTGTTTGAATGGATGGTTTTTATCAGATAATCGTTGAAACTGCGCATTTGCTTCACAAACGCCTCACTGCAAACTGAGCACAGGGCGGCCATGCGCAGACGCGCAGGATCGATTTCCTTTTCTTTCATTTTTTCGTGCGTTATCGCCACGATGTTCCCGGTTTTTTCGGTACACGATTCACCGAAAATACAATCGGTGCCGTCGGCAGCAATGAAAACTCCGTCGAAACCTTTTTCATAGGCATGTATAATCCACGACGGCTTGATCCCGCTCGAGCATGGAACGGTGATGGTATAAACCGTAGGCGGATAGTGCAGCTTAAGCAATCCCGCCATATCGATGGCGGGATCCGAAATCTTTTCGGTGGAGAATACGAGTATCTTTGCGTTTTTTTTGAAGGAATCCGACATTTCGAAACAGTTTTTTCAGCGTTGAGGTTATTTCTTTCTCAGGTAAACTTTGAAATATCCGTTCTCGTCGATTGATCCGAGATATTCGTGTCCCTGTTTGGTGCACCATTTCGGGATATCGATTTTTGTGCCTTCGTCAGCCGACAATACTTCCATCACATCTCCTACGTTAATGGTGCCGATGGCTTTTTTCGCTTCCAAAAGCGGTCCCGGACAGGCAGTCCCGCGTGCATCTACCGATTTGGCTACTTTCAATCCTTTCAATTCTTCTGTTGTCATAATATTTGTTTTTATGTTTTCTCCCTTTTGGTTGAGGAAACGAGGTGAATATTTAATGTGAATAATTTTTTATTGGGAAACGTTCAAATAAACCATTGCATGCTGCTTTCGCCTGCATCGGCAACAAAGGTGGTTGCCCCTGCATAACGAAGATTAGGATAATCAATCATTTCTTCTTTCTTGAAACCCATCAGGTGCATCGACATTTCGCATACCGTGATTTCGATTCCGAGTTCGGCCGCTTCCTTGAACATTTCGTCGAGCGACATTACGCCTTGTTTTTTCATTAGACTTTTGATCATCATCGGTCCCATCCCGCACATGTTAAGCCTCGATAGTTTCAGTTTGTTGCGCCCTTTGGGAAGCATAAACCCGAACATTTTCGAAATAAAATCTTTTCCTTTAGCTTTCTTTTTGGGATCGCGCAAAGCCGCCAATGCCCAAAAGGAAAAAAACAGTTTCACTTGTGTATCCATAGCTGCGGCAGCCAGTGAGATAATCATTCCGGCCAATATTTTATCCATATCGCCCGAAACAATGGCGATGGACAACTGATCTTTTCGCGAATTTTCCATTCGTGTGGTTTGAGCTTTTAGGGTTTCGAGTTCCGCCAAAAGCTTTTCCATGCTAATTTCTCCTGATTTTTCCATGTTGTTGATTTTTTGTGGATGAATGCAATGCGAAATAAAGAAATATTTCATTATTAATTTCTTTTTATCACGTGCAGAATCATACAATATTTTGTGATATGTATCACTTTTTCGATATCTTTGTCACATGAAAAACGAATGCCTCAATTGTGCCTGTGTCATGAGATCGATGCAGTCGCTCAAAAACTGTCAATTAGAACAGCTTGAAAATAATCATGCCGTAGTTCAATTTCGAAAAGGAGATTCTATCATTAAACAGGGAATGTTTTCGACCAATGTAGTTTTTCTGAAAAGCGGGTTGGTCAAAATTCATATCACCGGTCCTTATCACGAACAGATCGTGCGTTTGGCCAAAGCACCCACTTATTTGGGCTTGCCGACCACCATCGGCGATAAAATCAATCAATATTCCGTCACAGCGGTCCAGGATTCTGAAGTTTGCTTTATCGATCTGAACATCTTTAAACGTGTATTGGAGGAAAACAAAGACTTTTCGTCCTATATCATTCTCGAGTTATGCAAAAGCGAACTCGAAAGCTATCGCAGGTGTGCCAGTCGCACTCAAAAGCAGACGAGAGGCAATTTGGCTGATGTTTTGATTGATTTGTCAGAAAATGTTTTCGAGTCGGATGAATTCGTTTTGCCCATTTCGCAATCGGATATCGGCAATTTGGTGGATGCCAGTCGCGAAAGCGTGAACAGACTTTTATCCGAATTGATGAATGACGGAATCATCCGTATGGAAGGCCGAAAAATCGAGATTTTGAACAAAAATTCCTTACAATTGATTTCGCAAAACGGATAAAAAGTAACGCCTCCACTGTTATTTTAGTGCTATTATCGATGTCATTTCCTCATTCATAGGCAATTTCTATCATTTTATGTTATTCGATTTTTCCTGCCCACTCCTCAAATTGAAAATTATCATGTATTTTTGCAGGCAATAAAAAAATCGTATGGATACTACTGAAGGCGAAAATAACATTGACAAAAAGTTTCAGCGCGAATCTATCGCGCCCATGCACACGGCAGAACATATTCTGAACCAAACAATGGTGCGCATGTTTGGATGCCCTCGATCGCGAAATACTCATATCGAGCAGAAAAAGAGTAAGGCCGATTATCTACTGCCACAACCGCCCGCCGACGAACAGGTGAAAGCGATAGAAATAGCGGTTAACGAAGTGATTGCACGTGATTTGCCCGTTACGGAAGAATTTATGTCGATCGAAGAAGCTTCGCGCATTGTGGATTTATCGAAATTGCCGGCCAATGTTTCGCAAACATTGCGTATTATACGCATTGGCGATTATGACGCATGTGCATGCAGCGGTCTTCACGTCAAACGTACATCCGAAGTGGGACGATTTGAGATCATCAGTCACGATTATACTGACGGGCGTTGGCGCGTACGTTTTAAACTCAAAAGCAATCACTTGTAAAAAATCCGAGATCGCATTTTTTATCGATTATTGTGGACATGAAAAAGATTTTTCGTTTCATACGCAAGGTCATTCTGTGGTTTTTCATTTTGTCTATTGGCGGAGTAATACTCTATCGTTTTTTCCCTGTTGTATTCACCCCTCTGATGGGCATAAGGATGGTTCAACAAATCGCCAATGGAGAAAAACCGGTTTGTCACCACCGATGGGTTTCTTATGATAATATCTCCGACAATCTGAAGCGGGCCGTGATTGCTTCGGAAGATCAACGTTTTTTCGAACACAACGGATTCGATACCATCGAAATAGAGAAGGCTCTGAAGGAAAACAAAAAACGAAAACGTCCGCGCGGAGCAAGTACCATTTCGCAACAAACGGCCAAAAATGTTTTTCTGTGGCCAAACTCATCGTGGGTGCGCAAAGGATTGGAAGCCTATTTCACGGTTCTTATCGAATTGATTTGGCCAAAAGAGCGTATTCTCGAAGTTTATCTCAACTGCATGGAAACCGGAAAAGGGATATATGGCGCAGAAGCTGTTGCCACCCTCCATTTTAACACTACCGCCAAAAAGCTTACGGCTGCACAGTCGGCTCTCATTGCAGCTACACTTCCCAATCCCATTCGATACAATTCGGCGAAGCCGTCGGCCTATATATTGCGTCGCCAATCGCAGATAATGGAGCAAATGAAATATATCCAATTGCCCGACAAAAAGAGTGCCCGGAAAAAATCAAAATAATCAGTAGATTTCTTTTGCAACACGATACACACTCTCGGTTGCCATCAGCGAATAAAAATGAATGCTGGGCACGCCATAACGGATCAGCTCCTTACACTGCATGATACACCATTCCACACCTACTTCACTAGCTTCTTCGTCGGTAGTGCATTTGCGCAATTCCCTTGCCAAATCTTCAGGAATATCCGAACGAAAAATTTTCGGTAAAACGGTCAACTGACTCATCAAATGGATGGGTTTGATGCCGGGTATAATTGGAACGGCAATTCCTGCAGCACGACAACGATCGACAAAGTCGAAATATTTCTGATTGTCGAAAAACATTTGCGTGACCAAATACTCGGCTCCGTTGTCAACTTTCATTTTTGTATAGTAGATTTCGGACTCCATATTGGGTGACTCTTCGTGTTTTTCGGGGTAACATGCCATGCCGTACGAGAACGGGGTCTCGGGTGCTTCAAATCGAGTCCCGTCATAGCCGATACCCTTGTTGAAGTTGTTCACCTGAATTTGCAAATCGGTGGCATGTTCGTGACTGTCCATCTTTCGCTGTTCTACGTCGAGTTTGTTGGTATCACCACGCAACAACAGCAAATCGGTAACACCGAGAAACGAAAGATCAATCAAAGCATATTCGGTTTCTTCTTTGGTGAAGCCTTTGGCAATGAGGTGAGGCACTGCCGTTATTCCGTATTTGTTTTGAATGGCAGCCGCAATGGCTACTGTTCCCGGACGTTTGCGAATATTAATTTTGCGGATAATGCCATCATCGCCTTCCCTGTAAATATTTTCGCTGTGATGTGTAGTTATGTTGATATATTTCGGGTCGAATTCCTTCAATCGGTCAATTGTTCTGAAAACATGCCGAATACTGTTGCCTTTGAGAGGAGGAAGCAACTCGAAAGAAAACGCCGTTTTCCCCGAATTTGAATTGATCAATTCCGAAACGCTCATTTATTTCTTTATCATTATTTAAAAATTGCTCTTATTATATCCATTCCGTTGGCATAGATCACAAGCCCCAACAATAAAATCATGCCGGCTATCTGTGCATATTCCATAAACTTCTCGCTCGGCTTGCGACGTGTGACTACTTCGTAAAGGAGAAACAACACATGCCCGCCATCCAATCCCGGTATAGGAAGTATATTCATAAAGGCAAGAATTACCGAAAGAAAAGCTGTCATCATCCAGAATGCGTGCCAGTTCCAAGTAGGAGGAAAAAGACTTCCGATAGCACCAAAACCGCCCAGAGACGATGCTCCTTCCTTGGTAAATACGTATTGAAACTGATTTACGTAATCCTTCAGCGT
>JARKPE010000080.1 GCA_029975415.1 Dysgonamonadaceae bacterium
GCGCTCGCATGTCGCAATTATCGACCAATGCCGCATTCTTCTTCACTGTCCCAGGTCCCAAAATGGTATGGCAATTCGGCGAAATGGGTTATGACATATCGATCGACTACAACGGACGTACAGGCAAAAAACCCGTCAAATGGGAATACCTCGATGTGTCTCAGCGCAAAGAGTTGCATGATACTTACGCCAAGCTGATCAAATTCCGAAACAACAACCCAGAACTGTTCAATTCGACGGCAACCATGAGCTGGAAAGTATCCGAATCGAATTGGGAGAAAGGGCGATTTCTGACCCTGTCGTCGTTTGGCAACGCCAAACAGGTTGTGGTGATCGGTAATTTCACGAATAGCGCCATTACTACCTCCACCACATTTCCTAAAACCGGAACTTGGCACAATTATATGAATCCGTCGGAAAGTCTCGATGTATCATCCGCTACGATGGATCTAACACTGCCTGCAAACAGTTTCAGAATGTACACAAGTTTTTGATTAACAAAATATTTTGATCTCATCATAAAGCTTAGAACTAAACATAACATATAGCAGATGAAAAAAATTTTTCTTTACTTGCTTTTGCTCTGCGCATCGTTCACGCTGAAAGCAAACGCACAAACGCTTTCGTCCCCCAACGGACAGTTACAGGCCATATTTTCTATCGATAACGGCATACCGACATACCAACTCTCGTATAAGGGAAAAACAGTAATCAAACCGTCAAAAATGGGTTTGGAGTTGTTTGACAGTCCCGATTTGATCCACAATTTTTCAATTGTCGATGCTCAAACATCATCGTTCGATGAAACATGGGTGCCAGTCTGGGGTGAAGAATCGAAAATTCGAAATCATTACAACGAAATGGCCATAACACTTCAGCAAGAGAATACCCATCGAAAAATGATTTTACGGTTTCGATTGTTTGACGACGGACTGGGTTTTCGCTACGAATTTCCAGAACAACCGGAACTGACTTATTTCGTCATCAAGGAAGAGCGCACGCAATTTGCCATGACGGGCGATCATACGGCTTTTTGGATTCCGGGCGATTACGATACGCAGGAATACGATTATACCACTTCGCATCTTTCCGAAATTCGTGGACTGATGCCAAAAGCCATCACACCTAACGCCTCGCAAACTTCGTTTTCTCCTACCGGCGTGCAAACGGCGCTCATGATGAAAACAGCCGACGGATTATATATTAATCTGCATGAAGCAGCTCTTGTGGACTATTCGTGTATGCACCTCGATCTGGACGATAAAAATTTCGTTTTCGAATCGCATCTCACGCCCGATGGGCAGGGACGTAAAGGATATCTGCAAACCCCATGTGTATCTCCTTGGCGTACGATCATCGTGAGCGACAAAGCTGCCGACATTCTGCTTTCGCGGATTACGCTCAATTTGAACGAACCCTGCAAACTCGAGGATACTTCGTGGATTAAACCGGTGAAATATGTCGGGGTTTGGTGGGAAATGATCACCGGAAAAAGTACGTGGGCTTATTGTGATTTGCCAAGCGTTAAATTGGGCTTGACAGATTATTCTAAAGTGAAACCAAACGGCAAACATGGAGCAAACAACGATAATGTGCGTCGGTATATCGATTTTGCAGCTGAAAACGGATTCGACCAAGTACTCGTTGAAGGTTGGAACATTGGTTGGGAGGACTGGTTCGGAAAGTCGAAAGATTATGTATTCGATTTCGTAACCCCCTACCCCGATTTCGATTTGGAAGCACTCAACAATTACGCTCACAGTAAAGGCGTGAAACTGATGATGCACCACGAAACATCGTCATCAACCCGCAACTACGAACGACACATGGAAGAAGCATACGCTCTGATGAACAAGTACGGCTATAATGCCGTCAAGAGCGGTTATGTAGGCAATATACTTCCACGGGGTGAACATCACTATGGACAGTGGATTAACAATCATTATCTGTATGCCCTGCAAAAGGCAGCCGAACATCGCATCATGGTCAATGCTCACGAAGCCGTTCGACCGACAGGGTTATGCCGAACCTATCCCAATTTGATCGGAAACGAATCGGCTCGAGGAACGGAATATCAGGCTTTTGGCGGCAGCAAACCCAATCATACGACTATTCTTCCTTTCACACGATTAATTGGCGGACCGATGGATTATACGCCCGGAATTTTCGAAATGGATATTTCAAAAATCAATCCCGAAAATGATTCGCATGCAAACGTAACCATTGCCAATCAGTTGGGATTATACGTTACCATGTATAGTCCGCTGCAAATGGCGGCCGACCTGCCCGAAAACTACGAACGTTTTGCCGATGCTTTCCAATTTATCAAGGACGTAGCAATTGATTGGGACGAAACACGTGTGCTCGAAGCCGAGCCGGGACAATACATCACCTATGCCCGTAAGACCAAGGGGGAAAACGAATGGTTTGTAGGTAACACCAATGGCTATGACGCCCGCACTTCGAATATTATCTTCGATTTTCTCCCTAAAAACACAACATACGAAGCTACCATCTATTCCGATGCAAAGGATGCGCACTACAAAACTAATCCTCAAGCTTATCAGATAAAGAAAATGAAAGTTTCGAACAAATCGAAATTATCGCTTTATTGTGCTCCCGGCGGAGGATATGCCATCAGCATCAAACCACTATAATGAAAAATCCATACGCACTGACATTATCCCTTGCCTTACCAGAGGCAGGGGATTTTTTTTCAAAAGTAAGGATGAGTCCAATTGAATAAGTCTTATTTATCAAAATGAGCTAATAAATATATTGAACAGAGGTTGAATCCGGTAATCATAGCAAATGCGAGCCGACGGCTACGGATAGTCTTCACCTCGGTAATCGCGAGCGATGTGGTAGTCTACGGATAGGAAATTTGGTACTGAATATGTTTGTTTCGTGCGAGCTCTTTCCATCTTGTTCTACTGTGTCACAAGCCGGCAGCCTGACCCAATGAAAAAGAATACAGATTATCCCCAAAATAATGAAAGGCGAGCATAGGATGCACCGCCAACAAAAGCATGATATGAAGCACAAATATGAGCGTAACTTTCTTTGTTATTCGGATCGCTTAACCTGCAAAACGATCAAAAACGAGTATTTCGCTGCGATAAATAGCTTTTTTTAGCAAATGAGTTATATGATTTAAATTACTTAAATTCTGAAGAAATATTCGAAAACCTGGGTTCAAATCACATATACGTGAAATTTTATATTTTTTAACCTGATGGCTTATTTAAATCTTCAAGTGTTTAGTCCATATAACTTTAATGTTCACATTATCTTTTTCATTTTCAAAAGTCAATCAAAGCAATAACGAATGGAATTCTTTTCAGCATTATGACTATAGGAAGATTTCACGAATTGATCGATACATAACCCCAATATTTACTCCACACCATTTGCTTTTTCATGCATGGTCTCTTTTATTTCATCCAATTTTTCCAAGATAGCTTTGTTTGAAACAGTGATTTTATAATTCATCACGATAATTTTTATGGATACCAACAGCACTCCTGCCTCGATGAGTATGTCCTGTGTCAATCCTTTGGTAAACAAAGCTACGGTGAAAAGAAGAAATGTAACTATTATAACAGTTAAATCTAAAACAGACAAATACTTTTTCATACGTTTTGTGAATTTGTTTATTATTAATGCTTTTCAGCTCTTTAATCTATCGATAATCAAGAGCGATAAAGCTAAAGTGGTTTTAACCAGTTTGATCGTAAATTATAGCAAAACGACAAACCGGGCTCTTATAGTCTACAAAGATAAAAATAATCTTGCTAAACTGATTCCATTTTATATCAAAATTCAATCGCCAAACACAGCAATTGATATTTTCACAAAGTATGTTTTACGGGCACACATGAGTATTATACGCGCCAAATTTCTATTTATCCATAGAAATGAGGCCCTGTTTTCCCCAACTTTTTGGATGCTTTAATCGTTATAAACATGATATAAAAAAACCGATAATGCAGACAATCTTAATCACCGGTGGAACAGGTGTAATCGGTCGAGAGCTTAGCGTTAAATTAAGAAACAAAGGATATCGGGTTGCCTTTTTAAGCCGAACGACCGGAAAAAATGGAGATATTCCTCATTACTATTGGGATCTTGACAAAAAAATAATTGAAAAAGAGGCCCTCGAAACTGCTGATTACATTATTCACTTGGCCGGAGCAAACATAGGAGACAAAAGATGGTCGAAACAGAGGAGGAACCTTATCATCAATAGTCGCGTTGAATCTGCCAATCTGCTTTTCGATAAAATTTCCGAAGTCCGAAGAAAACCGGAAGCCTTTATATCGGCATCGGCCATTGGATATTATGGAACGACAACTTCCGATAAAATTTTCTGCGAAACGGATCCTCCTGCAAATGACTTTCTGGGTGAAACCTGTCAATTATGGGAAAAAGCGGCTGATAATTTCGAGAAATTGGGAATAAGAACCGTAAAAATCCGAACGGGGATCGTATTGTCGAAACAAGGAGGCGTATTGCCTAAAATGTCGATTCCAACAAAGTTAGGCATAGGTTCGGCAATTGGTAGTGGCCGACAGTATATGCCTTGGATACATATCGATGACTTGTGCGGCATCTACATCAAAGCCATTGAAGACACTCAAATGAATGGTGTATATAACGCCGCAGCACCCGATCAACCAACCAACAAAGATTTCATTCGAATATTGGCGCATGTTCTGAAAAAACCATTATGGGCACCGGCTATTCCGTCATTGGCTATAAAAATAATATTCGGACAAATGTCTTCCCTTCTTTTGGAGGGAAGCAGAGTATCGTCCGAGAAAATTATAGACTCGGGATATAACTTTCTTTTTCCATCGCTCGAAAATGCATTTACGGATTTACTCTCGAAAAAATGAAAAATCTCACCCTTTTCGGTATCCAATTATAAATATAGGCGACACATTCATTTCAAAAACACACATTATCAGCTAAAAATAACCAAATTGTCGGGGGAAAACCACTCATTTTCAGATCAAAATAACACGATTGACGCGTCATATTCTATCATCTTGATATGAATAAAGCACGTTTGTCGCCAAAAATCATGATTTATACATTGTAGATTAGATGTTTTATCCAAAAAAATGCCTATTGAATATTAACAATATTGGATGTTTTCGTTTGGTTAATTCTTTGTAGTTCATTATTATCAATCTGTAATTTTTATTTTCACTTTTACCCATATACATATAAATTTATAAAGCACGATTTTGATTAACCTCAGTATTGTACAAACTAAGGAGCACAAAATTTTTTCAAAAAAATGAAATTTTATTTGATAGTTACAATCTATATGCTATCTTTGAAATTGATATGAAATTTGCCACTTACTGATCGTTGCAACAGTTGAATATCACAGCTCAAAAACATTTAAATCAAATTCGATAACAAAAATACATACTTGAAACTTTTATAAACGGAGGTAATACTATGTGGACAATAACACCAAGCATTATTGAAAACGAACGTCCGGTGGATAGATTCGCTCTTCACTACGTCCCGCAAACACATTGGCGTGTATGGCATGCGTTATGGTTTTGGGCGATGGGCATCGGAAGTGGCATTTTTTGTTTGCGCCAATTTTTCGGCATCACAGGTGGTGGACTTTTTTTAGGGATGAATGCAATCGATATTGTCGGATTGGTTCTTGTAGCTATCGGTGGTTTGATTTTGATTCTCGATCTTGGAAAACCATTTCGATTTTTGAATTCATTACTCAAACCAAAGAACGCATGGATTTCGCGAGGAGCCATTTCAGATTTTGCTTTCTTGGGGATCGGTGTACTGTATGTACTGCCCGGATTAATTCCGTCCTTGCCTTGGTCTGACGCGGTGTTTTCGCAAGCCGATATTGTAAGTAAGATTTTCATCGTGCTGGCAATTTTCTTTGCAATCATTATCATGATTTACCCTGGATTTGTGCTCTATTACTCACGCAACATTCCTTTTTGGAACAGCATCTTCACACCGATTCTGTTTTTCGAGTATGCGCTGACCAGCAGCTTCGGACTTATCGGATGGATGGTAACCGCCAACGGAGAAGCACTATCTTCATCGTTTTACGGAGTCTTTATAGCTACGCTCGCTATCACGTTTGTATCCGTATTTATATATTTATTCGAACGTAATAGCGTGCAAAATCAGTGTATCAAAGCATCGATCAATTGCCTTTTGAAAGGAAAAGCATCAAGCTGGTTCTGGTTTTCTCAAATTGTCGGGTCACTCCTGCCTATAGCCATGCTTAGCATGATGCTCGTAAACGGAATATTCCCCCCATCTACTATGATGTGGATAGGAATTTGCACCATACTTGGAAGCTTCACATTCCGATACAGCCAGTTGCTTGCAGGATTACGCATCTCTCCTTTGGTATAACAGTATGAAAGAATTACAATTATGAGTACAGAAATAAAAAAGTTTTCGGCGTGCGTCCCCAATTGCTGGATGAACTGCCGCATATATGCACATGTTCGCGACGGAAAGTTGGTTCAAACATCAGCCGCACCTTTTCCCGATCCTTCCTATAACCGTATCTGCCTACGAGGACTATCACACCCGCAGCGCGTCAATAGCAAAGATCGGATCCTCCACCCGATGAAACGAGTGGGTAAACGCGGTGAGAACAAATTCGAACAGATCACTTGGGATGAAGCCATTGACATATTGGCCACCAATCTTAATCGACTTCGTGAAAAATACGGATCAAAAGCCATTGCATTTTTACCCTGGTCGGGGAGCTACGCGGCCATCAATGGAGGCATGCCCGGTGCAATAAAACGATTCGCAAATATTTTTGAGGGGACAATTGTGGTTGATGGTGTCGATTTCGGAATGCCTACCGGCATGTCGCAAGTCGTGGCCAACATGGCAGGAGGTATGGCTTCCCTTTTCTTGGGGCCTGAACCGAAAGATTTGAGCTATGCCAAAACCCTTGTTTTTTGGGGAACCAATATAACAGATTCGCAGGTTCATAATTGGCACTTTGTGCTCGATGCGATGGAAAATGGAGCCAAACTGATCTGTATCGACCCTCGTTACAGTGAAACGGCTGCAAAATCGCATGAATGGGTGAGAATCAGACCTGGATCTGATTCAGTGCTCGCACTATCGATGATCCAAGTGATCATAGAAGAGAACCTAATTGACCGGGATTATTGTATTCAACACACGGTAGCGCCTTTTCTTGTACGTCAGGACAATGGACTATTCCTGAGACAGAGCGACATCGACGGAAGCGATAATACCACCTATCTTGTAAGAGATGCCAAGTCGAGCGAGATTAAAGCTTTGGAATCGGTCAGCAGTCCCGAATTACTTGGAACATTCGATGTTAAACTGCACAATGGCAATACGCTGCAGGTGAAAACTGCCCTCCAAATGCTGAAGGACGAAGCCGACAAATACAAGCCCTCTGAAGCTGAAAGAATAACAACTGTTCCCGCCGAAAAAATTGTAGAAATCGCCCGAATTTACGCAACCAACACGCCTTCGACTATTTATCCCGGATTCGGAATAGACAGATGGGATAATGCAGACCAAGTGGGGAGAGGAATTGCAACATTAGGCGCAATAACCGGACAAATCGGTAAAAGAGGAGGATCTCCACTCGGAACCATGGGGCAAAGCGCCATTCAATTTACAATATCGGATGCCGTGATGGGACCTTGGACAGCTCCCTCGGGAACGCAAGCCGAACTGCTCAATTTCGTGCTGTTGCAGCAGGCCATTCTCACCGGAAAGGTTGATATGTGGGAGCCAAAAGATCCGAGTAATCCGCTCGCAGGAACAACTGCCAAAACACCTGTTTCAAAAGACTGGCCCATCAAAGGGCTGATCTTAACCACCGGAAATATGGTGAGCAATCACGCCGAACAAAAGGTAACCATCGAAGACATGTTTAGTGAGGAGAAACTCGATTTCATTTGCTGCATCGACATGTTCATGACAGACACAGCTCGTCATGCCGACTTATTTCTCCCGTGTACGAGTTGGTTCGAAAACGATGATATTGTAGGTGGACTTCATCCCTTTGTAATGCGAATGGAAAAAGCAATTGAGCCGATGGGTGAAAGTAAGGGCGATTGGGAGATATTCAAACTGCTTGCTCAGAAAATGGGATACGGCAAATATTTTCAAGGCGAAGCCAAAGACCAAATAGAAAGCATTCTCGACGTTCTCGGAAATCTCTTTGGAGACCGAAAAGAAGAAATTATGAAAGAATTTAGAGAAAACGGTATTGCTCGACTTTCAGACCCACAATCAGTGCCATTTGCTGATGGCATATTTTACACCCGCACCGGTCGTGCCGAATTTTACTCAGAAGGTGTAGCAACGGTTTTTCCGAAGACCATGCCGGCACTACAACTACCTGTTAACGAAGGACATAATCCTCTTCCGCATTTCGAACCACCCGCTGAGGCATGGTTTGATAATCCTCTCATCAAAAAGTATCCGCTGGCACTGAGCACGCTGCATACCAAATGGAGAGTTCACACTACATTTTACGATGTAGCGGCACTTCGCGAAATGGATCCCGAGCCTGTGGTTTACCTCAATCGTAAAGAAAGTGCGAGAAGAGGACTCAAGGACGGAGATTACGTAAAAGTATTCAACGATCGCGGCCATTGCGTGGTACGCCTTGTTGTGGACGATTCTATCAACGATGGCGGTGCTGCTATTCCAAAAGGATGGCAACGCCACCAGTTTAAAGAAGGAGGATATCAGGAACTTACAAAAAATCATATAAATACGGTTCACTACGGCATGTCATTTTTCGATGCCCTGGTGGAAGTTGAAAAATGGAAAGGATAACAACTATGGCAAATAACGATAAGAAAAACAAAAAGCGCTGGGGAATGGTAATCGACCTTACCCGTTGCGTGGGATGTCAGACTTGCGCGGTTGGTTGTAAAATAAAAAACAATTTGGCCGATGGTTTGTGGTGGAACAGAGTAATCACCGTTGGTGGCGACCACATAGATACGGCGGGAGGCACTTACAATCACCCCATGCGCTATTCTATCCCCTTGAATTGTCAGAATTGCGAAAATCCAATTTGCGTAGATGTTTGCCCAACAGGAGCTTCTTACCAGAGAAAAGAAGACAATCTTGTGTTGGTAGATTACGACAAATGTATTGGATGCAGAGCTTGCGTTGAAGCATGCCCCTATGGAGTACGCATTCCCAACATCGAAGAGCCCCGATACGAGCATTGCAGCGTACAGCTTGGATCGGATGATGTTACACCAAGATATCGAGGGGTGGTTGAAAAATGTACTTTCTGTGTAGAACGCATCGACCAAGGACTAAACCCATTTTGCACCGATGTATGCCCTGAACGTGCCCGCTATTTTGGTGACCTGAACGATGAGGACAGCGATGTTTCAAAACTTATTAGAGAAAACCCTGTTGAAACACTTCATCCCGAATTGGGTACTCGTCCGAGTATTTATTTTATTCCGCCAAACAAGAAAAAAACAACGCGTACGGGATTAGATTACATAAAATGAATTGTGCACCGGATTGAATAATTGATC
>JARKPE010000087.1 GCA_029975415.1 Dysgonamonadaceae bacterium
TTTCTTTACTGAACCGGCAGTAAATGAGATTTTTTTACTATTTTTGTATTGCATGTGTCGGGTGAGTGTTATTTTTTATTTAACACCTTAAAGATAAATACTTTATCTGACACATGTAACTTTTATTTGAGACTTTTAGGTTTTATGCAAATATTCGTTTTTCTTTTTCTCGCTTCAAATGTGCTAAGTGTTCATTTGTCGTTATCCAATTCGGGTTATTCTTTCCGCCATTTCGACATTAACAACGGATTATCGCAAAATACGGTTCACTGCATTTTTCAAGATCGGCAGGGGTTTATGTGGTTTGGTACCAAAGATGGATTGAATCGATTTGACGGAACTTCGTTCAAAGTTTTCCGGTTTTCGCCCAATGGAAATTTGCGTGACAATGTTTTCCATCGCATTGTTCAGGATAAACAGGATAATTTATGGGTCGGAACCGAAGAAGGGGTATATATTTATGACCCGAGACTGGAGAAATTCGAACGTTTTGATCTGAAAACATCTGACGGAAATGCGATTTATGGCATAGTGAGCGATATGATTCAGGATAACGACGGAGATATTTGGATTTCAGTGGAAGAAAAGGGTGTGTTTCATTACAATATTGTTTCTAAAAAACTTTCGCATTTTTCTGTACCAATTCGATCGGGTGGAATGGCGATGGTTAGCTTGTGTGTTGGCAAAGAGGGCGATATCTGGGTGTTTCCCTATAATCTTCCGGTATTGAGAATCAATAAGAAAACGGGCAATGTTTCCGAGTTTAAATTGAATGATGATTCTAATTTGTTTAATGAAACCGGAGAAATATGGAAAGTACAAACCGATGAATACAATCAATTATTTATTGCCTCTTCAACGAAAGGTTTTTTTAGTGTGAATACAGTGAATAAAACGCATCGTCTTTTGGTGGAAAAGGATGCGTATGGTCAACCCATATTTGCACGGTGTTTCGCACGAATCGATCCGAATACCATCTGGATTGGTAGTGAATCGGGAATTTATATTTACGATATTTCTACAGGTAAGGTTAAAAACCTTCGACGCGATAATACAATCCCCACATCGCTTTCGGATAATGCCGTTTATTCTATTTTTAAGGATAGAGAAGGTGGCATTTGGGTAGGAACTTTTTTTGGAGGGGTCAATTATTATTCGAATCAAAATAACAGTTTTGAGTTGTTTTATCCACTTTCCGGTGTTAATACGATGAAGGGAAGTCGAGTCCGTGAGTTTTGCCAAGGTCCCGACGGAAAATTGTGGATTGGAACCGAAGATAACGGTTTGAATCTTTTCGATCCACAACAAGGCGAATTTTTGCCGTTGCCAAATCCTTTGCAATCGATATATACGAATATTCACGCTCTTTATTCGGACGGCGATGATTTATGGGTAGGTACTTTTTCGAAAGGATTAAATCGATATAATCTGAAAACGGGGAAACTGACGACTTACACACACAACGATTCACCCAATTCAATCAGTCAGAACAGTACTTTTGCAATCCGTAAGGATCGACAAGGTAAACTTTGGGTCGGCAATCTTTCAGGACTTGATATTTATAATTATGATACCGACGATTTCACGGCAATTCCACAGTTGAAGGGAATGTTTATTCAAGATATTTTCGAAGACACGGATGGGAAAATATGGGTTTGTACTTTCGGGAAAGGATTGTATCGTTATGATCCGGCAACCGATACATGGAAAACATTTCTTTATAATGCTGCCGATCCTCACAAATCGCCATTTAACAAGTTGACCAGTGTTTTCGAAGATAGTCGGCGACGTTTGTGGATAACAACCGAAGGAGGAGGTTTTTATTTATTCAATCGCGAAAAGGAAGATTTCGTAATTTACAATACTTCTAATGGGCTGGTTAACAATGTAGTGTATCAGATGGTCGAGGATGATGCTCACAAACTTTGGCTTTCTACGAATGGCGGTTTAGTACAGTTTGATCCCGAAACCGGTGTTTTTAGAACTTATACTGTCGATAATGGGTTAAGAACAAATCAATTCAATTATAAATCGAGTTTCAAGGCCGACGATGGTACTATTTATTTCGGTTCTCTTGAAGGTTTTGTTCGTTTCAATCCTTCAGATTTCAAAGAGCCGGCACATACTCCGGCCATTGTGTTCACGGAATTATATGTAAATAACAAACCTG
>JARKPE010000089.1 GCA_029975415.1 Dysgonamonadaceae bacterium
CCTTAATTCCGCAACTAAATATTAAAAATAAAGGAGCAAAGCGTTGATAAAAAAGAAATTACCAAACGCTTTGCCATGTGTAAGATTTCACCTATCTTTATGAGTGAAAACAAAAAACAAAGTAAATCTTACAGAAGATGAAATTACAAAAAGTTTCGCAATCCGCAAGTCCATTTTCAGGAATTTTTTTCGTTCATGAAGAATTTAGCAAATGTGGTTTATTACGACTCATAGACCGGCAATTAGGCAAAAGGAATAATTGGGGATACGGTCACGGAGAACTGTTTAGGACGTGGTTTGAGATATTCTTTTGTGGAGGAGAAGTAGCAGAAGACGTTCAGGAACATTTGCGATCGACATTGGAAAACATACCGGGTAACAGGGTAGCCTCTGCGGATACGCTGCTTCGGGAACTAAAAGAGTTGGCAACGGAAGATACGATTGTAACCTCTATGAGCAGGAAAGAATATCGGTTCAACATCAATGAAAAGATGAATGATTTGAACATCAAATTCCTGCTGTTGACAGGGCAGCTTGAAAAGGGCAAGAAGTACGATTTGGATTACGACAATCAAATCATAGAACACGAAAAGTGGGATGCCAAGCGAACCTACAAACACACCACAGGATATTTTGCGGGTATCGGCTCGATAGGCGACAGGATCGTCTACGTAGAAAATCGGGACGGCAATGCCAACGTTAAGACAGCGCAGGCAGAAACGCTTGCAAGAATGTTCCGTCAACTGCGGGATAACGGAATAACGATCAACCGTTCACGAATGGATGCCGGTTCGTATGCAAAAGACATTATCGATACGGTTTCAAAGAATTGCGATCTTTTCTATATCCGGGCCAACAAATCGGAAAGCATGACGGAACAGATAAGCCAAATAAGCGAATGGCAAAAAGTTGAGATCAACTACAAAACCTACGAAGTAGCCTCCATTCCCTTTAAACAGTTTTTTGAAGAGCGCAATTATCGACTGGTGGTCATGCGGGAAGAATCGGATGATGCACAAATGAACCTGTTCACGGGAGACAACATGATTTATCGAGCCATCTTGACCAATGATCATGAATGGGACGAAAAGCAGGTCATCGAATACTACAATATGCGTGGAGCAAGCGAAAAACTGTTCGATATTCAAAACAACGACTTTGGGTGGGGACGTCTTCCTACCTCCGAGATGAAGAGCAATACCGTATTTTTGATCATGACGGCCATGATGAAAAACTTCTACAACTACTTTATCAAAAAGGTATCGGCGGTATTCAAAGATATTCCTTCAACCTCAAGAATAAAACGGTTTATTTTCAAATTCATCTGTGTTGCGGGTAAATGGATCAAACAGAGTCGACAATGGAAACTCCGACTTTATACCGACCGACCGTACGATCGGCTGTGCTTATCCTGAATATCAGCCCGTTATCAATTGAATTAACAAACGTGAAAGGGTAAAGTATGTCTTGACGTTAAAAATAGGATGAAATATCTCTTTTTCTGCCCTTAAATTTGCAAACAGGATGCACATTTTCCCTGACAATTTTATGCATCGAGAAAAGAAAAGCGTGAAATCTTGAAAACGGCAATTTGAATGTCTGCCGAAATATACCTGCTT
>JARKPE010000091.1 GCA_029975415.1 Dysgonamonadaceae bacterium
GAACAAATGCGTACTTCAGCTCGAATTCAAAGTAGAATTTATGAGCAAATACCCCATCTTTACCGCAAAGGAATGCGAGACATAGATTTTCAAATCGAAGTAGAATATCTAATGCGTAAGTACGGATCGTTGGGCATCTTCAGATCGTTTGGACAAAATATGGATATTTTTATGGGAAGTGTGATTGCGGGAGACAATGCAACAGTGCCGTCACCTTACGATTTTGCAATGGGAGGGAAAGGACTATCTCCTTACATTCCGATCGGGGCATCGGGAATAACATTAACAGAAGGAATGACAATTATGTTTGATATGGCCGGCAATTTCACTCCTTATCAAAGCGACATGACCCGAACATTTGCTATCGGCAATGTTCCCGAAATTGCTTACAAAGCACATCAAATATCCATCGAAATGAATCAATGGGTTGAAGAAAATGTAAAACCGGGAACGGCGTGTAGCGAAATATACAATAAATCGATCGATTTTGTCAGAAAGAGTCGTTTGGAAGAATATTTCATGGGGACAATACAACAAGCAAAATTTGTAGGACATGGCGTAGGGCTTGAAATCAACGAATTACCGGTACTTTCGCCTCGATCAAAAACGATAATGCAAGCCGACATTGCTTTTGCTTATGAGCCCAAGTTCGTATTACCAGGTATCGGAGCCGTTGGAATCGAAAACACTTTTATAGTTAAAGAAACGGGCATCGAAAAAATCACCCTCTTCGATGAAACCCTCCAAAAATTATAACAACAAACCATCTTCAACAAAAACAAGACCTCAATGTAAGTCGAAAAAATGACGATAATTTGGCTGCTACTTATCTTCCTACATGGATTCGCACTAACATCGACGCAATTGAGGGGTTAACTTCTCTCGGATAAATCAATGAAACGAGAATGCTTTTTTCGAAATTCCTTAGGCGATACGCCCTCTTTTTCATTCATATCGATGTGAAATCTTGAATATTTTGCAAATATATAACAAGTGTTGATCAAAATTCGACAAATATTTCTTTTATCAATGCATTACATTTGCCTCCGCAAAATTTAGTTCAAGTTAAAAACACAATTACATTTCAAAATGGACACATCAATCAATCAGGGAACAACTTTTTCGGATTCAAAAAGTCATTATGCCATATTGGATGATTGCGCGGCATAGCGGCAATTGTTGTAGTCATGTTTCACATCCTCTAAACGTTTACGAACGGCGATCATTCAAAGCAAATTATCAATCATGGATATTTAGCCGTCGATTTTTTCTTTGTGCTTTCCGGATTTGTCATTGGCTATGCTTACGACGACCGATGGAAAAAAATGACATTAGGCGGATTTTTCAAACGTCGTTTAATTCGTCTACATCCGATGATCATTATCGGAATGCTTATTGGTGCAATTACTTTTTATTTTCAGGATTGTTCCTTTTTCCCTGCCATTTCACAAACTCCCGTTTGGAAATTGATTATCGTAACTCTGATTGGATTTACCCTAATATCGGTTGGACAATCGTTGGACATTCGAGGATGGCAGGAAATGCACCCGTTAAATATACCGGCATGGTCTCTTTTTTCGAATATATCACCAATATACTATATGGCTTGGATAGACCATCACAGGGAATTGTTGCCGTAAATGGCGCAAATGTATCATGGACATTGATTTTTGTTTCCGTCGGCGTATTATTTTCTGCCATTGTCGTCGCGTATGTTTGTGTCAGATTTTATAATATTCCTGTCCGGAAATGGTTAACTAATAAATTCATGCCATATGGATCGAAATAATTTTAGACTCAATTTTACAGAATTTCAGAATATGGATAATTATTATTGGAGATCAATTAGGATTTTAAATTTTCGAGATGCTCACGTTTGATTACAAAATTAGCACTATGTGCAAAAAAGCGCTCATCTTCATCTTCCAGACTGAAAATTAATGCCGATTTAGATCAATTTCCTATACATTAATTCGTTTTTTGAGAACATGTATCCGATACAGATATCCATCCCGGGAACACCCCTTTTCGCTATGGTATAAACACGACAAAGCCCCCGATTAACATCGGAGGCTTGTCGATAAGACGGCGGCTACC
>JARKPE010000092.1 GCA_029975415.1 Dysgonamonadaceae bacterium
ATCGATTCCGCCATTTTGGACAGGAAAAAGTAGAAGCCGACTTCGCTCTCTTTGCCACAGCATTCAACATAGAAAAATTATGGCGTAAAATGAGCAAACGAAAAGGAAAAGAGCAGGAAAATCAACAAATCGACATAAAATGGTTGATAAATACCTTTATATTTATCGTTATGTTTTGCTCATTCCAAAAAATTAAAAACAGAATTACTTCAAATCAAAATTTAACCCTTGATTTGGCTGCTTGATCTAAAAAAGAAAGTGCCCTTTTGAGACACCCTCAATTGGAGTGATCCGCCTGGGGCTCGAACCCAGGACCCCATCCTTAAAAGGGATGTGCTCTACCTGCTGAGCTAGCGAATCGACCTAAATGCTTTCTTGCAAAAGCGAGTGCAAAGGTATAGCCTTTATTTTAAATTTCCAAAAATTAAACTCATTATTTACGCATTTTTTTGCGAATTCAATCATTATCAATACCTATAATGTTCGGGTTTGAAAGGCCCGTCAACGCTCACTCCGATATAATCGGCCTGTTTTTGAGTAAGTTTCGTCAATCTTACACCAATTGCTTCCAGATGTAAACGAGCCACCTCTTCGTCGAGATATTTTGGTAATCGATAGACACCTACCTTATAATTATTTTTCCATAAATCGATTTGTGCCAATGTTTGATTGGTAAACGAATTACTCATAACAAACGAAGGATGACCGGTTGCACAGCCCAAATTCACTAAACGCCCTTCGGCAAGCAAAAACAACGAATTTCCTTTCGGAAAAGTATATTTGTCAACTTGCGGCTTGATATTGGTATGTCGAATGCCGGGATAACTGATAAGTTTGTCCACCTGAATTTCATTATCGAAATGCCCGATATTGCAAACAATGGCTTGATCTTTCATTTGTTCCATGTGTTCTATCGTTATCACATCACAATTCCCGGTGGCGGTAACGAAGATATTTCCTTCTTTAACGGCTTCTTCCATCGTGGTTACTTCAAACCCTTCCATTGCTGCCTGTAAAGCACAAATCGGATCGATTTCGGTAACCAGCACTCTGGCTCCGTATGAACGCATCGATTTTGCACAGCCTTTGCCCACGTCGCCATACCCTAAAATGACAACTACTTTTCCGGCAATCATTACATCAGTCGCCCTTTTAATGCCATCGGCCAATGATTCGCGACAACCATACAAATTATCGAATTTCGATTTTGTAACCGAATCGTTAACATTAATGGCCGGAACCAACAATTCCCCTCGCTCCATCATCTGGTAAAGACGATGAACACCGGTAGTGGTTTCCTCAGAAATACCTTTCAATTCTGCAACAGTACGATGCCAACCACCATTATCTTCTTTCAGAATTCGATTAAGGGTATCCAAAATCACCTGTTCTTCGTGATTTTCTCCTTTCCTGTCGATTGTCTTGGGATCATTTTCGGCTCGGTATCCCATATGAACAAGCAAAGAAGCATCCCCACCGTCATCCACAATCAGATTGGGGCCTTTGCCATCCGGAAAGCGCAAAGCCATTTCAGTGCACCACCAATATTCTTCGAGCGTTTCACCTTTCCATGCAAAAACAGGTATTCCTGCGGCTGCAATTGCGGCTGCAGCATGATCTTGTGTCGAAAAGATATTGCAACTTGCCCATCTCACATCAGCGCCCAATTCTACCAGCGTTTCGATGAGTACTGCCGTTTGAATGGTCATATGCAGCGACCCCGAGATGCGTGCTCCTTTCAGTGGTTTCTCCTGAGCATATTTTTTGCGCACAGCCATTAAGCCGGGCATTTCATGTTCTGCTATTTCTATTTCTTTTCTCCCAAAATCGGAAAGCGAAAGGTCGGCAACTTTATAGGGAAGTTCAGACGAAAATTTTTGAGTCATATTCATACGAAATATTGATGTTTTTTAAGACTGCAAAAATACGAAACTAAACAATACAATATTATCTTTGATCATAATAAATCGAATATGCAGATTTAATGAAAATAATTTATTCCAAATTTATCCCTTTCAAGGGATTTCGTGCCATAAATCTATTTGGAATTATTGTTGTTAGAAAAGATTGTACTAAACTTGATAAGAGGATATTGAACCACGAATCCATTCATACCCAACAAATGCTCGAACTGCTCATTGTCGGATTCTACATTTGGTATATTTTCGAATGGATTGTCAGATGCTTACAATATAGAAACAGTTATGAAGGATATAGAAATATTTGCTTTGAAAGAGAAGCCTATCGTTACGAAACAAATTTTTCATATTTGAAAAACAGAAAGCCTTTCAGTTTCGTAAAATTTATATACAACAAATGACCGCAATCCGTCAAAATCGATTAAAGATTGTTATAAAAAGCATGAATCGAATCATTTTATATATAACGCTCATATGTACATCGTTTTCGATGTGTGCACAAAATAACTCTAAAACTCAACAAAAAATGAAATTCAATCAACTGACGCCCGAAGAAGAACGCGTCATTATTTACAAAGCTACCGAAATGCCTTATACGGGGGAATACATTAATAATAAAGAAGAAGGAACTTACATTTGCAAACGATGCAACGCCCCACTTTATCGTTCCTCAGATAAATTTGATTCGCATTGTGGATGGCCATCGTTCGACGATGAAATAAAAGGCGCCATAAAACGTATTCCTGACGCGGACGGACAACGTACCGAAAACGTGTGCGCCAATTGTGGAGCACATTTGGGACATGTTTTTTTGAATGAAGGATTCACTCCAAAACAAACTCGTCATTGCGTCAATTCCATATCCCTCAAATTTATACCTGCCAGGTCTGAAAGTGAGCTTAAAAAAGCTTATTTCGCGTCGGGTTGTTTTTGGGGAACAGAATATTTTTTTATGAAAGCACCCGGAGTAGTCAAAACAAATGTAGGTTTTATGGGAGGGCATGTCGATAATCCCACTTATGAACAGGTGTGCAAAAAAAATACCGGCCATTTCGAAACTACCGAAGTGATTTATGATCCCGAAAAAACATCTTACGAAAACTTATTGAAATTGTTTTTCGAAACGCACGATTTCACCCAAACCAACGGACAAGGCCCCGATATCGGGCCGCAATACCGTTCGTGTATTTTCTACTCTTCGCCCGACGAAAAACAGTTGGCTGAAAAATACATCCAAATCCTCAATGACAAAGGATATGTCGTAGCGACGATGCTAAAGCCCGCTTCAACTTTCTGGAAAGCCGAAGATTATCATCAACAGTACTACGAACACAAGGGAACCACACCTTATTGTCACAAATATACCCGCATTTTTTAGAAATTTTACAACGCCTATCTTATTTTTTAGGTTAAACCTCCCGAATATTGAACTAAATACTCAGTAAAAACTCATAAATCGATTAAATAAGTATAGAGAATACTAAAAAATCACAACCACAATAACGATATATAGAAGGAGATATATGAAAAAAATTTCTTTTTAATTCCGGCTGTACCATTGTTCTAATATACCACATATTTTAGAATGGAGAGATATAAAAACCATTTAGATCGATTTCCTATACATTAATTCGTTTTTTGAGAACATGTATCCGATACAGATATCCATCCCGGGAACACCCCTTTTCGCTATGGTATAAACACGACAAAGCCCCCGATTAACATCGGAGGCTTGTCGATAAGACGGCGGCTACC
>JARKPE010000101.1 GCA_029975415.1 Dysgonamonadaceae bacterium
CAGGTTGAATCCAGGTTTCTTCGGCATCAATCAGAATGGGAACATTCAATTCGAACCCGCGTTTGAATATGGCGTCCACTCGATTTGTTATACGTTCAAATTCCGATTTCTCATCGGACGTTAATTTGTTTCCTTCGCTTACTTTCTCCAATAAATTGAAACGGCCGATTCCGGTGATTTTGAATGCGCTGAAAGGAACCTCGCGATGGGTGTGAGCATATTCAATCGTACGTATTATTTCATTGGTAGTAGCATCGAATAGAGCGTCGTCTTCTTCACCCTCGAGTGCATAATCGAGAATTGTGCCTACGTTTCCTTGAGCCAGTTTTTGAATAGTTTGGGCACAGTCTTCGATGGATGTTCCTCCTACAAAATGTCGGTAGATCGTGTTCTCAATAATCTTTTTCACAGGAAGGTGAAGTGCAAAAGCAAAGTTGACGAGATATTTGCCGGTTTTCACAAGAGTGGCATTGTTCATCACTCTGAAAAGTTGATAAGTTTGTCGCAAATCGGAGTTAGATTGATTGGCAAAAGCGATTTCCAGATTTTGAAAATCGACAGTGTTAGCATTGGACTGAGGCATGAGTTTTTTGATAAAAGTATTTAGATAGATTTTAGAGGCAAAAATAAGTAAAATTCTTTTCTAAATGACTTTTGCCGGGAAATTTATTCTATGAGAGGCTTTGCATTACAACATTTATATTGATGCTCGGGGAAAAGTCGGCTCTCATCATTATTCCTGAAGTTGAATCATTAAATCAAATTGACTATTCGACGATTCAAAATTATCGCGTATTTTTGTAATATTTCGAAGTGCATTGAAATAATGGAACATTATATTGTATGAATGGAAAGGATATAAGCGGTTTTGTTTTGACAGGGGGCAAGAGCTCACGAATGGGCACCGATAAGGGTATGCTGTTATTCGATCGAAAACCTTTGGTGCTGCATGCACTCGAAACGCTTGATGAAGTGGCCGAGCAAACAATGATTAGCGCCAATGATTCTGCATACGATCAATTTTCGCATCCGGTTGTGAAAGATGTATATCGCGATATCGGGCCGATGGGTGGAATATATTCATGCCTTCGGCAATCCATAACGGAATTTAATATTTTTTTGTCGTGCGATACGCCATTTGTTCCATCAGCTTTGTTTGCTTTATTATTGCAACATATTGGTAATTATGCGTGTGCTTTGCCGGTACATGACGGAAATCGGATAGAGCCTCTTTGTGCAATTTATCGAAAAAGTTGTGCAGAAACCTTTGCCGAATTGATAAAAAATGACTGCTATAAGATGCATGATGCCATTAATCGATTAGGTTATGCTGCTGTAGAGATTGACAAAAAAACTGCGTTTTACGATCGCCATTTGTTTTTCAATATAAATAATCTCGACGATTATAAGTTTGCCCTCCGATATATAGAAAACAAAAAACTTTAAAAACAATTCCTCGAATGCTTTCTGTCCCTAATCTGTTTCTTGTTGGCGGCAATTCTCGACATTCCGGCAAAACCACCTTAGCTTGCGATGTAATTCGAAAATTCTCTTCCGATTTTGAGGTCACTGCTTTCAAACTTACGCGCATCCATCCTGCTGAGAAGGAAATGCATGGCAATCATCAAAGTGAAAGCGAAATTTCCGGATATTCAATTATGGAAGAGGTGGATGGAGATTCTTCAAAAGATACTTCACAGATGCTTCAAGCGGGAGCACATAAAGTAGTGTATGTTCGCGCAACGGACGGATACTTACAACAGGCTTTTGAAGAGTTTCGTACGAAATACGATCACGGCCAACCATTGGTGTGCGAAAGTCGTGGGCTACGTGATGTGGTTGTGCCCGGAATTTTTGTGATGATGATGCGAATACCTGCTTGGGGATTACCCAAAGAGGTAGATCATTATTTATATATTGCCGATAAAATTTTTTATTTCGATCAGAATCGTGATGTACAGATAAAGTGGCTCAAACGATTACGGTTTGAAAATGGGCAATTTTACTTTTCAGATTCAAAATAAGATTCTATTTCGCTTATCAATTTTTCGGGTTTGGATTCGGATACGTTGTAAATTACCGAAGGAAACAGATTCCATTTATGGATAACATCATATAAAAACTCAAAGCGTACGGACAATACAATAAACAGCTCTTTTTGGAGTGGAAGCGAGCTTAATTCGTGGTGCCAGCCACCTCCATCGAGTTCCAGTTTTCCTATCTCGTCGATCATCAATAAGTTTGCCTGCGATGCATGAGAAATAGCTTTTTTCCCGAACTCTAATCCTTCCGGGTCAATGGAAAAAGCGCCAATTTTCAGTTCTATGTTTTCACTGTTTTTTTTCAAAAAAGGACGTTCTTCGCAGTTTGCTACATTTACGGCCTTATAGGCTGTAATCTCGCCATTATCGATAATTTTTCTCGTATAAACACCTCCTACCTCAAAGCCTCGTTTTTTGAGTTCAGTTGCAGTTTCGCTCATAAAACGGGTTTTGCCGCTTCCTTTTTCCCCTGTTACGATTGCTATGGATGCAAGTTGGCGTTGTCGAGCTTCTATTTCATGTATTCTGTACTCGGCATACGACAAAAAATCACGAACAATGTCGATGGGGTTACTAAAAATCTTTTTCAAGTTGGGTACCAAAGCGATCATATTTGGCAAGCTTTCAACAGACAAATCGAGCGCTGTGTAAAGAGAAACGAGAGATTTTCGTTGGAATATTTTTTTGACTTTTGGGCTATAGAGTTCAGTCCCAATAACCGAAAAACCTATGACAACTACTATTGCCCTTACATTCATTTCGAGTCCTATCAGTGCTCCTTCCCATACCGATATATTGCCTTGAAATCGCGAAAAGGATACGGCTGCAACCACCGTAATAATGAAAAACGAGATCCACAAACGGAGTTGTGCCAGTCGGCGCAAAGCTGCTTTATAATGCATTATCCAGCTTGCAATGATTACAATACTCAAACCAAACCAAAATTCGAGGGGTATAAAGTTGGCTGTTGTAAGTACGGCAACGATTGCCAATATATCGAAAATCAACCATGTGGTCGAGAAAGGAAATTGAGAATATTTGGCTGCGAATGGAAGATTGTTATTGTTTTTTTCTGCAAACATCTGGGGCTTCAAATCGGACGATTCGAGTCGTTTCCCGATAAAGATACCGGCGATGGCAGTACCTAAGCCCAACAAAATATAAACGATCAGCAGCAAAACGATTGGAGCCCAAACCATATCGATGTCGGTTTGCAATTGTTTTTGGACGTACAACATGATGCTTTCGTAAAGTTTTACGAGATTATATCCGTAAACGATTATTTTGCTGATGATCGCTTGCACCAAATTCCACGACATCGCCAAAATGGCGCCGATTATCAGCCCAATTGGGTTTTTTCCTAACAATCTGACTGATGCCTCAAGCAACAATGCTTCGCACAAGATGGCAATCATTGGCCCAAAAATCACTGCACTTGGAGACATTGTTTTAAGCAAGGCACAGATAATACCTGCACGCCAAAACAAACCTTTTTCTTTCCATCGGTAGCTTGCCGATATAAGAATGATCAATCCAATGGCGGTCAGGATGTGTCCGCTGAGTGGCACCCTGAGATTGTGCAGAAAACTGCCCCACACGATCTCTATCGAAGCCCATATCGAACCGATGATGGATGCTTTGATCCATTGTTCATTCAGAGTTGTTTTTGTTGGCATCTGTTTGCGTATGGAATAATGTTTTTAATTTTGTTGAAATACAAGTTTCGCAAAATAATTTCTTCCTGCTTCTGGATACCCTTCGGCGTAAGCGTAGTTTGTGTCGAAAAGGTTTTTTATCCCCGCATAAAGAGTAAATTGTTTCCAAGAAAGTGAACCCTGCAGATTGAACAGATGGAACTCGTCGGCCACTATACCATAAGAACGGCTATAGCGGTTGGAATAGTATTCGTGAGTAATGCTTACTTTTGACCAATTTGTAGGTTGGTACGACAGATTGCTCCATGATTTGTGTTTTGGTACATCTGTAAATCGTAATTCAGGATTTGTCTTGTTTTTTTGAATGATAAAAGAATAGGAGGTCGTTAAATCCAAATTTTTCAGAATCAAATATTGCAAACTCACATCAAATCCACTGAAGCGGGCTTCTCCGGCATTCTGTATTTGAGTCAGATTCCCTTCTATGCCATCTACGGATTGAATAACATCGTGCAAACGAATATAGTACATTGAACTGTTGAACGACAAGTTTTTTGACATTCCGTATTGCAGCGAAATATCGATATGTGTAGCTTTCTCGGGTTGCAGATCAGGGTTCGGGAGTCCTTGTCCCATCTTGTAGGAATAGCGTTCTTTTAGTGTGGCAAACCGAGTTTTTCGAGCTACGTAAGCCGACATCGAAAATTGTTCGGTAGCCATCCAGTTGGCTGATAGTTGTGCATTTACTGCCTGATGCGAATTTGTGGGAAATTCGGTAATTCCTTCATCTGTAACTTGATCTTCTGCTTTCAGACTTTTTTGTTTAGCAAAAGACAATCCTCCGGTCAATGACCATTTTTCGTTTATCAGGTAACGATCGTCCAATCCCGCACTCCACACAAAATCGCTATTGGTTAGCTGTGGATTTCCTTCGTTGTGCGATTTGTGCTCGTTTCGATTCAGTTGAACCGAAAAATTTAATTGATTATTGGCTATGGATGTGTTTGATAAAATCACGTTTCCGCCTAAATTGCGATCGTTGTAAATACTTGTAAAGGCATATTTCTTATTCTGAGTTGTATATGACTGATCGTCGTAGCTTCTCATCACGTTGTAGAATTTGTCTGTGTAAATACTTGTTTTGATATCGTTATTTGTACTTATCTTGTTTTTCGAGATGAAATACAGACTTTGTCTTTCCCATACTGGCCACTGCCAAAATCGGGTTGATTGCTTGTCATCTATGCCACTGTAGGGCGGATTTCCCTTTGCATTGTTCTGATAGTGATAGTTGAGGGTAAACTCCTGATCCTGTGCGGCAATGTATCCGATTTTCAGATTTATTTTCCGAAAATCCGAATAAGAATTATCCCTCTTTCTGTCAGACTGATAGGTTGTAGGTTGGTAGCTATGCGATAGCATAAAATAGTCGGTGTGGCGTTCGTAATAACTTCCTTGTAAAAAGAATTTTTCCATTCTACTTCCGGCATTTATCCCATATTCGTAAGTGTTGCCGCTGCCTAATCCGGTTATGGCTTGTACATTCACTTTGTCGGTAGGTTGAAAACTCACAAGATTGATACTTCCTCCAATGGTGTTGGGCCCGAGCGACATGGGAGAAAT
Source organism: Dysgonamonadaceae bacterium (assembly GCA_029975415.1). GTDB lineage: Bacteria > Bacteroidota > Bacteroidia > Bacteroidales > Dysgonomonadaceae > Seramator. The sequence continues at coordinate 5,321 of JARKPE010000101.1, forward strand.
TCCCTTTGTGAGTGAGACTTGAGAGTAATCGAACGTAGTGAGTTGCCCTAAATCAATATCTCCGTCGTAGGGCATTTGCAACGGTATTCCGTCCACGAAAACGGGAATGCCTCTTATATCGAATCCTCGAACGATAATTGTTGGTTCGAAGCGCCCTCCCATGTTGGCAAAAATCACTGACGGAATCGATCTCAAAGCTTCGCTTACGTTCGTATTGTTCATTTGCAGATTCAGAGTTTGGCTGACTGTATTGTTTGTTCTCGGTGCAAGTACGACGATTTCACCCAATTGAAAGGTATTTGAAATTTTAGTTGTATCTATCTCTTCTCCGTTTACGGCAAAGAGAACTAGACAAGAAAACAGTAAAGTTAAATTTGCTCTTCTCATTATTTTGTAGTTGCTATCCGTTATTCCCGATATGAATAACGAAAAGTAAAAAAATTATGGTTCTGTTGTCAATTTGATGGCATGAATGGATAAATTTAATTGTTTTTCAATTTTATCAAATTCCAGAATTAACCATTTCCCATAGGGTGTCAATTCTGATGCTCCTCCGTTTTTTCCGCCACGTTTCATTTCCACTACCGGATGTTCGGCAGTTTTGTTCATCGAATAGATCATGTAATATGCTTTTCGATAAGAGAGATTGAGCTCTTCAGCTGCTTGTCGAAGCGAGCCATGTCGATCAATTTGTTGAAGCAGCTGCATCTTTCCTTTACCGAGAAGCGATTTCCCGTTGTATGAAATCCAGAATCTGATTTCTATTTTATAAGGATCATTCACATGTATAAAAGGGCAAAAAGGAATACCGATATTATAATCGAGAGGCACGTATGGTAGATCGTTAAGATATACCATACGTTCTCTTTGTGAATCAATGAAAAAAATTTGAATTAGAAAAATCGATCA
>JARKPE010000115.1 GCA_029975415.1 Dysgonamonadaceae bacterium
GTCAAGACTGCCTCTCCTCATCGACCCGATAGCTGCTTGTTCGCTAAAAGACAAATAACTCGTCCCGACGAAATACGTCGGGACTCAAACAGCTTGTCTTTTGCCTTGCGGCACGCTCTCTACGCAGATCGGGTGCCCCGAGGAGGAGAGGAGGTCGGGAAAATAATTGATAATTGAAAGAAGACGTAGAGAAGTCAGAAATGGGAAATGGGAAATGGGAAATTAATTTATAATGTATAATTGAGAATTGATAATTAAAGAGAAGTAAGAAATTAGAAGTTGGAAATGGGAAGAAATGAAAAAATGGGAATTCAGGTCTAAGAATTTACCGTAAATCATTACAAAATTATCTGCGGATATCTGCATCGTGCATTTGCGTACATCTGCGTGAACTTTCAAGAGAAATGAGAAGTTGGAAGTGAGAAATGAAGAAGTTAGAAGTTGGAAGTGAGAAATAGGAAGTCAGGAGACGCGTGAAGCGATGGAACGTATGCTCGCATGGGATATCGATTAAGCACCGATAACTCCACGCGAGTAAATTATTGTTCAGCAGACTGTTTTTATTCGATATTTTTCCTTACCTGCATAAGAAAAGCCTTCATTTGTTCACTATCCCTGGCTTCGATAATCCCGAGCAATTCTTTCAGTTTCTCGCGAATTTGCATCAATTGTGCAGGTGTGTAGGGATTGAACAGAATCTCGGTTAACAGAAAATCGTCTTCCGACAACAATCCACGAGCAATATTCATGTGTTTTTTGAAAGTAGTTCCGGGAGCCTCCTGATGCTTCATTACCGAGGCAAACACCAACGTAGAGGCAAACGGAATCGAAAGCGAATAAGCAATGGTTTTGTCGTGTTCATCGAACGAATATTCGCAAATATTGAGTTTCAGCTTCGAATATAAATCTCTGAAAAACACTTTTCCCAAATGCGACGACTCCTTAATAATAATTGCATTTTCGGAACTCAAATCGCCCAAGCTGGCAAATGTGGGCCCAAACATGGGGTGCGAAGAAACAAAAGGATGTTTCGAATCACGATAAAACGCATCCAAGCCCGTTTTTACGGACGCAATATCGCTCAGGATACATGTCTCGGATATATACGGAAGGACATTGCGAAATGCATCGAGCGTATATTTCAGCGTTACCGCATTAATAACCATTTCAGGATCGAACTCCCGAACCTCTTCCGGATTAGACATTCTGACGGTGTTATACGTAAAACGCAATTTCTGCGGATCGGTATCGAGGATTGCCACTTCGTGATCGAAACTGAGCACATCGGCAAAAAACGATCCCATTTTGCCGGCTCCAAGTATCAATATCTTCATTTCAAACTATTTAAAAAATAAGAAAACGTTGTCTCAACGATTGTTTTTTCCGGCCTTTTCCATGATTTCGAGCTGTTGACGCACCGATTCCTCGTGCGTAGCTTCCAAAATTTTGACGACAAACTCCTCCGACATTCCAAGACGGGAGGCCTGACGGGCACGATCGGTCAGAATATCGTCATAACGGCGTGTCTGCAAAACCGCCATATCATGTTCGAGTTTATACTGCCCGATTTCTCGCGAAACACGCATACGTTTCGATAACAACTCAAGCATCTGATTATCGATCTCATCAATTTGCTGGCGCAAAGCCGAAAGATCTTCTGTTGTTTGTCCTTTTTCGCGAATTACCAACGAACTCAGAATTTCGGCGAGCGTTTTTGGCATAATTTGTTGATCTTTATCACTCCAAGCCTCATCAGGACTGCAATGCGACTCGATAATCAGCCCATAAAAATTCAAATCCATAGCCTGTTGACTCAGCTTGAAAATCAAATCGCGTCGGCCGCCGATATGGCTTGGATCGCAAATGATAGGTAATTCGGGGAAACGTCGTTGCAACTCGATGGGAATGTGCCACTGAGGCATATTTCTATAAACACTTTTATCCGACGTACTGAAACCGCGATGAATAGCTCCCAGCCTTGTGATTCCGGCGTTATACAGTCGTTCCAACGCACCGATCCAAAGTTCCAAATCGGGGTTTACCGGATTCTTAATCAGAACGGGGATATCGGTTCCACGCAACGTATCGGCAATTTCCTGCACTGCAAACGGATTGGCAGTCGTTCGAGCACCAATCCAAAGCATATCCACGCCATATTTCAATGCCTCATATACATGTTTTTCGGTAGCCACTTCAACGGCAGTGTACATTCCGGTTTCGCGTTTCACACGCTGAAGCCATTTGAGGGCAGGACTTCCCACGCCCTCAAAGCCACCCGGTTTGGTACGCGGTTTCCATACGCCGGCTCGAAAAACTTTTATACCCTGATTTGCCAAATCGATGGCCGTTGCCATCACTTGCTCCTCCGTTTCGGCGCTGCACGGCCCTGATATCACAAACGGACGTTTGTCATCGATACCGGGCAATAAAATTGATGAAAATTCCATATTTTTTTCTGTTTTATTTGTCTTTTTGATTGAGATAAGTTTCGATTCGGCGATAAGCCTCTTCCATTCTTTCTTTGGAAACTCCGAGTGAAATTCGAATATATCGACTTCCATTGCTACCAAAAATAAATCCCGGCGTAATAAAAACGTGAGCATTATGCAAAATATCGTTGATTAATTGCTCGCTGCTCGGCTCGTTATACTTCATTTTTGCCCAAAGAAAAAGTCCAACCTGATTTTTATCGTAGGTGCAACCGAGCAAATCCATAATGCGTTCGGCCACAACACGCCGTTGGGCATAAAGTTTGTTCATACGTGAATACCATTCGGGCGGATTTCCAAGAGCGGCTATGGTAGCCATCTGCATGGGTTTGAACTGTCCATTGTCGATATTGCTTTTTTCGCGCAAAACCCATTTCACAAATTGTGGATTCGAAGCAAGCATTCCCATACGCCAACCGGGCATATTGTGTGACTTACTCATCGAATTGAGTTCGATACAAATATCTTTTGCACCGTCAGTAGATAAAATACTTTCGGGATGTTCGTTGAGAATGAAACTGTAAGGATTGTCGTGGCAAATGATGATTTGGTGTTTTTTGCCGAAAGCAACAAGTTTCTCGAAAAGCTGTGGAGAAGCGCTTGCACCGGTAGGCATGTTGGGATAGTTGACCCACATCAGTTTTACATTCGAAAGATCCAACTGTTCGAGCGCATCGAAATCGGGCTGCCAATGATTGTTTTCCATCAAATCATAATGAATGACATTTGCACCGACAAGCTCCGATACCGAAGTGTAAGTGGGATAACCGGGATTTGGCACCAGCACACCGTCACCCGGATTGAGAAACGTGAGCGAAATATGCAGAATACCTTCTTTGGAACCGATAAGCGGCAGAATTTCGTCTGTGGTAAGATCGACATGAAAATAGCGTTTGTACCAATCGGCAAAAGCCTGTCGCAAGGCAGGAAGTCCGTTATAGGACTGATAACCGTGCGCATCGGGTTGATGTGCGCTTTCGCACAGCGCTTCAATGGTGGCTTCTGATGGTGGCTGATCGGGACTTCCGACGGCCAAGTTGATGACATCCATACCTTGCGCATTCATCTGTGCCACTTCGGCCAATTTCACTGAAAAATAGTATTCCGATATTTTTTTTACATTTTCAGACGGTTCGATTCGCTTCGACATGTTCATAATTTGTGTTATTATTCATATTATATTTTGCTTCCCGATATTCGCCCAAAACTTTCAGATCGCCGATAAGCGGCATGATAGCATCGAGCGACTGACGATATCGTTCGTAATCGGAAAAGGTGAGATCGATATAAAACTGATATTCCCATTCGCGCCCGATGATGGGAAGCGATTGAATGCGGGTGAGATTGATTCCGTAAAATGAAAGTACGGACAACACTTGCGAAAGACTTCCTTCTTTGTGCGGAAGAACAAAAACGAGCGACGACTTATTGATATGATTGTCTTTTTGTACTTCAGGCAACATTTCGGGTCGGGCAAGGATAAGGAAACGAGTAAAATTGCGCTTGTTCGTCTCGATTTCGGAGGCAAGCGTTTCGAGATCATACATCTTTGCCGCCAAGTTACTGCAAATGGCAGCCACTCCCTGCAACTGTCGATCGCGAATCTCTTTGGCAGCCAAAGCTGTATCTTCGTGTTCCACAATCTTTATATGACCAAGTCCATCCAAATACTCCTCGCATTGCATCAGAGCGATGGGATGCGACATCACCTCCCTGATATCATCGATCGATTGTCCGGGAAGAGCTGCCAATGAATGCGAAATGCGTAGTTTGTATTCACCTGCAATTTGCAGATCGCTCATCTTCAGCAAATCATGATTTGGAAGCAAACTCCCTGCAATCGTATTTTCGATAGCCATAATTCCAATAAGCGCAGGATCTTTTTTGGCTTCTTCGAAAATATCGCGAAACGTGACGCATTCCACGATTTCCAATTCTTCCCCTTCGAAATAACGGCGGGCAGCGATTTCGTGATATGCACCCGTTCCACCCTGAATTGCTACTCTTTTCATAAATATTTTATACCATGTATATTTAAAAAAAAATCCCATCGTATCGGCGACAGGATTTTATGAACTCAATATGATTGTTTAGTATTTTTTCTTCATTTTTGCCTATAAAATCCCGCTCCTACTTGCTAAAGTAAAAGTAAAAAAAGAAAGAATAGGCAAAACTTGAGTGTTTCATTTTGTTCGTTTTCGATGAAATGACGCTACAAAAGTAATATTTTTTTGAATAAAAAAATCAAATCGAGAAAAAAATGTGGTTGATTTCACAAATAATAGGTTTAAAGTAAAAGAGCCTTTCGGTATATAGCCGAAATGTTATCGAATTCACCGATTCAACTTCTATCCAAAGTTCGATGGACAGCATATTGGGATAGGCTGACCCCTCGACACAACAATTTATTTCAACTACAAAACTTATCTCTTTTTCGATTTATGACAAATTTTTGGCGAAAGGTATATGGGGCTTATATGGAGTTGACTGGGAGTTGACTGGGAGTTGACTGGGAGTTGACTGGGAGTTGCACCGTAATTGCCTTAAAAGAAGAAAAATAGCAAACTTGATGTAAGCTTTCACTAACTATTTAACTGAATAAAAAAAAAATTTGCCACATTTAGGAGAAAATTTTAGTTTCGTCTCTTATTAGCATAGTGGAAGTTGAGAAATCAGAAATGACCGATTCGATGATTTATTGATTTTCCGATGAATTCTTTATGAAAATAGTCAAAGACAATGCACGGGGAGTTACGATAATTTTGCCCATTACAAAACCAACTTCGTTTCTTTTCGTCTTCGTGGCAAATAATAGCCGCTAAGGCTCTAAGACTCAAAGTACGGGCAAAAAATTTTTCTCCCCTATTTCCCATCCTCCATTCTCCAATCCCTAACCTCCACTTTTCACTTTTCACTTTTCACTTCCCACTTCTCTTGAAAGTTCACGCAGATCATCGCAGAAAAAACTTCAATCAGCGAGAAAAAGTTCTGAAAAAGATTTCACGCAGATATCCGCAGATAATTTTGTAATGATTCACGGTAAATTCTTAGGTCTTAATTCCCATTTCTTGATTTCCAACTTCTAATTTCTTCAATTCCCCATTCTCATTATTTTCCCGACCTCCTCTCATCATCGGGGCACCCGATCTGCGTAGAGAGCGTGCCGCAAGGCAAAAGACAAGCTGTTTGAGTCCCGACGTATTTCGTCGGGACGAGTTATTTGTCTTTTAGCGAACAAGCAGCTATCGGGTCGATGAGGAGAGGCAGTCTTGAC
>JARKPE010000120.1 GCA_029975415.1 Dysgonamonadaceae bacterium
GCACATATAATTAAAGTTTATCGCGATTGTATAAAAGCCACTACCAGTTCGGCAAGCAGTTGATTCATCTCTGCTGAAGTGCCGGTGCGCGGCGACTGAACAACCGAAAACCCACGTTTGCCATAAAAAAGATTTACTTCAGCCTGTTTGCGTCCGATGGATGCCTGTATTTTTTTACCATAGCTGATATTGCGAATTTCATTAACGACAACTCCGGCATCGATTAAGAATGCTTGCAGGTCTGTCATAATTTCATTCAATTGTTCGGGAACGTATGCAGGCGGTTTATCTATCGGCTTAGGTGCTTTGAAGAGAATGGTCTTGATTCTGCTGATAACGTCATCTTCCACGTCTGTCTTTTCCAAAGAGGGCTCGGATTGACGTTGCTGATTTTTAAGCTCATTTTCTATTGATTTTTTTGCCTGCAACGTTTCAAAAGTATTATTGACGTCGATAAAAGCATGTGTATCTATTGGCGTTGCATTCGGATTATAAAAGGCATTCGGATCAAAGCTGATAAAGCACGCTCGGGTAACATCACTGGTGCGTAAGTCCACCACCTGCTGCAACCCGTATTGTTGCGAGAAAACAGTTAGAAACGATTTATAGAAAGCCGTGAAAACGCCTGCATCATAACACCGATTGGCGAGACAAAACAAAACTTTTAATCCGTCTTCTCCGGGCGAAACAAACGAGAGCATCGTACGGGAGTCGTTTTCTATTTTTTGTCGAAGCGATTGCAAATCTAATCCTTTTTCCGAAACATGATCGATATCTACAACAAAGCAGTCACAATAAGCAAAGTTCTCTGTCCTACGAATATTGGGATTAAATATACCGCAAACAAAATATGGCAGTTGTTTTTTGAGCGCAGCATACTGTTTGGCATCTATATTGCGGACAATGCGCAATTGCCTTATTTTGTTCTGAAGTTCGGGGCGGGGACTTTTGATGACTTGAAACAACTGCTCAACTTCCATTTTCCGAAGTGGATCGCCAACTGTTGTAATGCTTCTACCTACCTGTATCATAGCTGTTTCTGCTTTTTACATATACGTTTTAAATTTTTGCGCCAAATCTTGTGCATAGAGTGAAATATGTGTCAGGCGACTGCGATTGATTCCGTTCATCAGAATTACTTCGTCGAGATAATCATTGAGCGACTGGATGACGATGCGACGCCCCAAGGCTTCGAGCCAATAGGAGCCATCGGATTTCACGGAATAAAATTCGTCGGTTATGATGTCGCGTTGCATCACCAATGTAAACACAACATAATCCACCCAAATACGATATAGCTCGATGACATCATACACCAGCACAGGGCGATTATAATCGTCGCGATGAAAAACACCGATATAAGGATCTATGCCGGCGCGAATGAGCGCACCTTCTATTTTCCCGTACAGAAACCCGTAGCCGTAGTTAAGAAAAGCATTTACCACATCAGTAGCCGGATGCTGCGACCGTTGAGCAAACCGGAGCTCATCCGGAATGAAAAGATTGAGCGTTTCGAAATAGATGCGCGAAGCCTGACCTTCCCAGCCTCTGAGCGCAGGCGCAATATCCGAAACAACTTCTCCGTCGAGCGACGTCACCTTCGCCCGATAGTCTTCTATCCGATGAATTGCTTTGTCCACGAGATGTTGAGTGCGGTCGTCGTTCACCATCATCGACAGGATGAGCGCCTGCTGATTTTCCATTTTATGTGCGATTACCTCTTTGATCCAGGACACGGCATCTTTCGACAGCGTGAAATTGAGTTGACCCTTGCGGATAGTGGAAATCGATCCATATTTATTGCTCCATACCCTTCCGACAGGTTCGCCACCGTTATCGAGAAAAAGAATTTCAATTTCGTTTTGGATAGCCAATAATACGGCGTCGCTGGTGATTTGAGCTCCCCTGCCGATTTGGATCGAAGTAATGCCTCCCACGGGCACTCGCTGTTTGCCATCCTTATGCACGATGACAAAACAATCGTTGTCGCGACTAAGGGAAGTACCGAATGTGTTGATAATTAAGTCCATAATCGAGTTCGTCGGAAATTATTCGGAAATGTAAAAATCGTTGACGATATGTAATTGTTTTCGCGCACGCGTGACTGCCGTATAAATCCATTGATAGTCGGCCGATCGGGCTTCGAGTGTCAGATTGCGCGGTATATCCACAAACACACTATCCCATTCGCCACCTTGTGCTTTGTGGCAGGTGACGGCATATCCATACACACAGCGGAGCGCATTCAAAAATTCATCATCCACGAGTCGTTCTCTGAATTGTGACGATTTTTGTTTAACTCCCTGCTCTTTCATCCTTCGGTAAAAATCGATAAACAGGGCTTTTTGCTGTCCCGGCAACAAATTGGGGGCATTGCCATAGAGAATGTCCTCGATGACGTATTGCGAAAGCCTTCGCCCTGAAACCAATTCTCTGACTTCGACCAGCAGAAACGAAAGCTGAGCACGTTGATAGCGTACTTTTTTCACCTGTTCCACCATTACCATGTCGCCGTTCATTAATCCCGAAATGGGATTGTTTTGGGTCACCATCAGCAGGTCGCCTTCCTGCAGCGTATTTCGGTAACGGAGTGCCGAGCGGATGAGTTTGTTGAGGTTGTTGCATTTGGCATTCGACGACGAAATGAGGGTAGCTGCTTCGAAATTGCGATTTTGGATGAGATTGATATAGTCGTTGATCATCGAAGCGATATCGTGATGCAGATGAATGTGCTGGTAATTGCCTAACGGAAGTTTTCCCCATTTCACCCGCGGAGGCTCAATGCACAATTGGCGAATGCGTTGTGCTGCCAATATGATGGAATTGTCCAACTGCTGACGGACTATATCAGTGAGCGTTGCTTCCGAAGCACGCACGTTTAGCACATTTTCGAGATATTCTACCGAAAGAGCCGGCGACAGATCCTGTCCGATGGGCGGAAGTTGACATTCGTCACCCACAAATACAAATTTTCCATCCGGATCATATTTGAGCAGATCCGACAGCGTGCGCCCACTGCCAAACTGTGCCTGCACGGCATTTTCGTCGATCGTGTCGGAAATCATGGAGGCTTCGTCCACAATGTAATATCGATGTTTGCCATTTTTTTCTTTAACCGGTGTGAGCAGATAGGTGAGAAAAAGTTGACCCGTTTTATCGATGCCTATTTCATCTTCTTTTTGAATAACTTCCTCCAAATCCTGATTGAAATCATTGAAGACATAGATGACCGAATGGATGGTTTGAGCTTTTCGTCTCGACATGTTGTTCAAGATTTTGGCTGCGCGTCCGGTAGATGCCATCAGGGTGTATAGTGCATTGTCCTGTCGGGCAATTTCGTCGATGAAATACCGGATTAGTGTGGTTTTGCCGGTTCCGGCATAGCCTTTCAGAATAAATACTTTTAAGTTGTCGTCGGCGATAAATTTTTGAAAATGTTGAAATGCTTTTTTTTGATTAGAAGTCAATTCATAAACACTTTCTTTGTGAACGTCAATCTTTTCTTTTTCCATTCTTCGTTATATGTTGAAATAATTCCGAAAACGGACAAAAACGAAACGCATTTCTTTTTGTCCGTTGCCTAAATCGGTGCTCATTCGTTCAGTAGTGGAAGCAATGCAGGGCACTCCGTCCTCCCTTAGCATCTGCAGCAAAGCATACGTAAAAGTCATTTCGCCCATCAAATGTACCGTAACCGATCCGGCGACTGACGTTTCGGCCAACTGGTGCACATGCCGACGATATTCTTCGGCCAGTTGAGTTATATATTGTTCATCACCTGCCGGATCAACTGCAGGAAAAGGCAGATCGACACAGGTGCCGAAAGCTTGTGCTGCCTGCTTCTGAGTTATATCCCATTGTTCGTATGGATGATTGGAAAGGTTAATGAGCAACGCATAATTTGATTGCTTCGTTTTTATTTTTTTTTGACTTGAAAAATTATCTATTTTCTCGAGAATGGAATTCATATTTTTCCCGATTTTAAGAATCAATCTTTCCGGCGGTTGAGGCGCCTCTAAACTTCTCATGCCATTATGGTTAATGTCGTTACGAGTACTCCTCAAACTCGAATAATCTTTTGCAAGCGATTGCAACAATTCATCCTTCATTAATTGGCCTAATATGTGTTGATCGTTTTCACTCAATTCAATAGTATTAATTTTTGCTTTAACTTCTGTTGAAATAAGTAATTGTAAGGCTTTTTTAACCAAGCTTTCTCTTTTGACTTCGTCATCGATAAGAATTCCATATTTGTCGCAAAAAAACGAAACTACATTCTCTTCAAAAATTGTAACAGCTTGTTGATAAAGTCCGTTGTCGAAACACCATTTGGCAGCATAGAATCCGTTTTGGATGCTATAGGTAGTTCCGAATTTTTTAAAACTTGCTTCGATCACATCTATTATAGGATTGAGAGGCTCTATAAAAGTAGTTCGTGTCTTATTAAGGTCTTCTCTGAATGCTGACATATTGGTGGCTTTAATGATATTCATGCCACGACATGTTTGAAAATCCAACACTGTTTTTTCAATGCTTTTAATCAAATTTCGAGTATTCAAAATTTCTTTATCTGAATTTCCAGTCTGTCTCAAAATTGGATTTAAGGTGGAATCAGAAAGTTTTCGAAGTTCTTTTACATTCCCGTTGTTAATAAAGTTTGCAGCAGCAACTGTCCAATCCTGCAAGGCAACGATGGGTAACAAATCCGAAATAGGTGCTTCGTTGGTGTCGGTACAGCGTGCTTCGAAATTGCCATAGGTCAGGCTTTTGACACTTGTCTTTTTCAGAAATTTGGCATAATTGCTCAAAACTAATAACAGCATAGGCAAGTATCTGAAACTGTGAGTCAGGTCAATATATAATTCATCACCGTCTTTTAATTCATCATAAATAATTTTGAAAATCTGCCACATTTCTTTTTCATCTTTTCCGTCAGGAATAGAAATCTGTTTTACCTCAAATGGAAGATTCATATCCCCCAAAATATTATTCAGCCCTTTGTAAGGAACAAATTCTTTGGTACCCGGTTTTTGTCTCTCCTCGCGATTCCAATTTTCGTTGAATGCCTTTGCTGTTAGGGGGAAAATGGCAATGTCATCGTTGCTCCAATCTTTTGCATGGATAAATTCGAGTGTGGCTTGTTGGGCAAATCGTGTCTCGGACGAACGGAAATCGCCGTAAACATAGCTGCAGGAATTATAAAAGCTCGTACCAAGAATGGATAGAAATACTTTACGTGCCATATTAATCAGGGATTAAGATTTACCACTTCGTTTTCGAGTAGGCTGAATAAAGCCGTCATGTAACTATCGATGCCGCCGTTTTGTTCAATACAGAAAGGAATAATATTACTGTCGTGACATTTTTCAAGTGCGTCGCCAAGAATAGGGTCTATTGTGATGAAGAGAGCTTTACAGCCTGACCCACCATAAACTTTAACGGCATTTTTAAATTTGTCGATGTCAGTAATGGTGGTAATTCTCGATTTACACTCAACAAAAAGTATTTTGTTACCTAAGTTGACAATGCAGTCAATTTCGTTTTTTGCACTTTTATTTTTGAATTTGAAAATACAATTCATCCGAACTTCTTTTACAAACTTCCAGTTATCGAACGAATGGGCTATTTCAAGTTCAAACCATGTATATTTGGTCAGCAATTGGCGTATATGTGTCGATTTAAGGATTTCACACATTGTTGGTCTCGATTTATTCACAAGGGTAATTTCAATTTGCTGTTTTTTATCATTCCAGCTAAGAAGAGAGCCGTTCCCAAGATCGAACTCATTCGAATATTCTGAATATTGTCTCATTAAACTTCCAAAATCTTGCAAATTAAACTTTCGAATTTTATATATTTTCCTCAAAACTTCTAAATCATCCTCTGCGAAATCACTTATGCGTTTATACTCCTTTAAAGGATTTCCATAGAGCCGAAACTGCACATCCAGATTTAAATCGAAATTTGCTTGATTGCTCGTTTTATCGGTAAAATTCCAAATCGTATTATTTTGATCGATGTAGAAAATATGGGCATTTGACCGTTCACCGAAAACACGCGAAAAATAAAACGACCATGATTTTGTTCCACCCGAAATATTGACATATACCTCATCGTTCGATAACGAATCGGCTAATGTTTCGGTTTCGTTACTGATTTCGACGATATTCACCGGATCCATTACTTTTATTTCGGCTATATCCGAAAACTCCGCTTCGATCCGTTCAGCTTCTTGTAGGGTTTGCTTCGAACAAATTAAAATTACCCTAACGGGGTTATAATATATGATGCCATTATACACCGGTGCCGGCTGTCCACCCACCAATGCTATTTGAACATGTGACATATTTTGATCGTTTGAGGTTTATTCAATGATTTTCAATTTCACAAAACCATATACATCACTATCTTCATCTATACGACGTGTTTTAGGAAAGTCGTATTCCGAATATTTCTGATTGTTGGGACGGGCTGCATTAATCACCTCATCGAAATTATCCAAATATTCAGCCCAATCACCGGTGATGAAACGCCATCCCGAAGCATGTCCGACGCGGAGAACACATTCCGTGTCTTTTTCACATTGATTAATATCGGCCAATATGGTCCTCATTTTTTCGATATAATCTTCTGATCCGATTTTTTCGGATAAATCATCATCCAACCAAAATGAGATTTCGCTTTGGACTAAATCGCTCGTATGTCTGTTGATCAACCTGAATAATGAAGACAACGTTCTCATATTTTCAGGAAGTTCGCCAAGATCTTTGTAATATTTTTTGGCATAGTCATAATATTCTGCATCGATCTTCATTTCGAAGACACTTTCTTTTTTAGCTCCTATTGCTTCAATCAATTGCGCTTTGCTTCGGTCTATCAAATTGTCCTGAATGCTTCTAATGTTCAAATTAATCATACGACGGGCAATGATACAGTCGTCCTCGAAATAAGCGTCGCCTACCCTTACAAAGCGAAAAATATCGGCACTGGGATTATCTCCGAAAAATTGTTTTTCAATAACAGAAGCGGATAATATTAAGTTACCATTCTTGTCGATTAATTCTTCTCCCTTTTGATTTCTCAGAACAATATCTTTTTCGATATTTCTGATGCAATCATCATCTGCATGGGCTATCATTTCTGCGAGAACGGCTGTTCGGATGGCGCCCTTGATGGAACTACCCGGAATATAAGGTTTGCCTCTTCCATCGTGGATGATTTCCTTCAATGTATCATTGGGCCCAACTTTTGCAAAACAGGCAATTCGTTCGGTGGTATAATCTTTAAGCGATGCTTTTGGAGCAAATCGCTTCACAAGTTCAACTGTCGGTTCTTTTCTTTCGATGCTTGCCACCCAATGGTCAAGATGCTCTTCACCAATCAAATCGAGAATTTTCCGATCATCCACTCTATAAATGAATCGGTCTCTGCCTTCATGTTGCACCACAAAATCGGTGTTGTTTTGCAGCATGTTGCCCGACCCGATATGGACAGGCGTTAGGGTCTGAATTTGAATTTTATTCATAATCTGTGAGGTTAACGGGTACCACAAAAGGTTTGCCGCTGCGATAGACAGGATGCATGCGTGAATCGTTCCATCGGGGCTGCAGATCTACAATCTGACCCGAAAGATGTTCGTTCGTCGAGAAAACCGATCCGGTGGTAAACATATACACAGAGCGTTTTCTCAAATGGCGCAATGTATCCTCTATACTGCCGGCCATATAACCGCCACGCAATACGATGTCGAACTTCGAGCCGGTGAGATTGAGCCGCTTCAATTCGTCTTCATCTTTAGGCAAATAGAGCGATAGCAGCATTTGTGCGTTAGCTTGCGCTGTATCGGGAAATTCGAGAATTTCGTCGTCTTCGGCTATCTCAAACTTACCGCCTCCTACGTTTTTGTCGGTTCCCAGTCCGGTTTCACCGAGTTGTTCGAAAAGATGTTTGATTTCTTCAAAAACAGATGGTTCACAATCCACCAAAACATAAAGGCCTGAACCTTCATTATAGAAATTCCATTCGAAATAGAAAGGTTCGGCATCGCCATCTCCTTCACGAGGCACCGACACGCGTTGATGAACGCTGGGTTTCGACATTTCCACCTCCATTTCTTCACAGGAAAGAAAAGTTCCTTTCAATTGATTTTTGGAAATCGTAACCGATTTACCGGCAATTAATTCTTTCCAAAGAGGTAGTTCGATGTATTTTACCTTTTTCAGATCCTTTCTTACAAGCTGTTCTTCAGTTTCCTTTACCTTCACATTGATTTTTCCCTGCATTTTGGGCAAAAAATAATGATTCCCGTAGTAGGGAAATGCTGAACTCAACGTGAATGAATCCAGAAACTTCTTCAAGTCACCGACATTACCGTTTTGCGCCCGCAGGGCGGCAAGCGCGCTTGACAGCGTGTCGCTTTGCAGTTCGGAAGCCGAAAAATCATAATTTTCTTTCCCTGTCCCGATGTGCAGCGGCGACAATTTTGTGAGTTTGATTATAGGATATTTTGGCATGGCTTATTTTATTCGAAAGGATAGGTTTTTTCTTCTTCCTTACTAATTTTGATTTCTATCTGGCCATAGCCGCGAGAACCTTGTCCGCCCAAATAATCGTCGTGCAACAGGGCAATAGCTTGTTTAAGTGTGCTTTTCAATTGATTTTCATTGTCATCATCAAAGATATTCAATACCATATTCAGGTTGAACCTGGCTCCGGCAGGCACGCGCTCGAAAGTACGCGGATTGGCTTTTGCCGTCACTCTATCAATAGCTACTTCCGTTTTGCT
Organism: Dysgonamonadaceae bacterium; assembly: GCA_029975415.1. Taxonomy (GTDB): domain Bacteria; phylum Bacteroidota; class Bacteroidia; order Bacteroidales; family Dysgonomonadaceae; genus Seramator. The sequence goes on from JARKPE010000120.1 coordinate 8,786, forward strand.
TTCGGTGTAAGGCATTTCTGTTTTGTCCATATCGACAGATGATACATCTAATTTGGCATCCCGAATAATAATGCGAGAAGGATGACTTTGAACGCTGTCGGAAGAGACTCCGAATAACGCACCGGAAAGAGATTGGGGATCGGTACTTGCCAGACATTTCCCTTCGTTATTCACAGAAAAACATCCATTTTTGAGTTCTACCAACGAACGCAATTTCCCTTTCAGTGAACTGCCGGGAATATATGGGATATTATCGAGTGGATTTCTTACTACAAATTTGTCGGGACCACCAATATTCAATGCTGCATTGGTACCTCCTATATGTAACCCTGTTTTGAGAGTAATGGTGCAATCGTACACAATTTTTTTTATTAAAGTGCTCATAATTATAAATTTAATGTGTTATTATTTGATCCATATTTATTTTTTGACGGGTTAATCTTTCCCTCCATAAGCTGTATGATAAGCTAAGATTGCTTCAAAAAAATCGCAAAAGTGCTCGTAATCACTTTCGTTTTCAACGCAATTATACGCCAAGTCAAAATATTTCTTGAATAGCAATATTCCTAACTTATTGTGTCTTCCTGCATTATAAGCCACTTTTGGTTTCAAAAGATAGAAGTCTTTTTTTTCGTTTTCGAATCCTTTCATTTGTATTCGTTTGATTTCGCCGAATACATTTCGAATTTGAGATTTAGTAAGTGCTTGTCTGTCATCTTTAGTAACCGGAGCCAGAAAAAGACCAAGTACATCACAAGCATTGACCATGTCCGGACTTGAACCTTCTTTAATCCATTTTGAATCAAATTGATCGAAATCAAGAAAGTCGTGGATTAAACTATCAGTTTCATGAGCATTTATACCCCTTTGAGCACCTCTACGTCTTTCACATAAGGGATGTCGAGAATATTCCTCTACTGTTGGCATAATATAAAAATTTAATTGTTAATATTTATTTTGTTATGTTTCTCATTTCCAATTCCGCCCAGCGGGCAGCGAAAGCCCACAATTCGAGGGCATGATAGTCGGATGTAATGGCTTGTCCGTTCAGCGTGCCTGCATTGCCACAAATTTCCACTTTGCTCCGATTGATCAATTCTTTTAATTCCGAGTCCTTGTGTCTTTCAGCCATACGTCCCATGTCATAGGCAACCATCCAATAGGTTTTCAGATTCGTTATTTTGTGTTTTTTTATCTTCGCATTGGAAGCATGCTGCAAAATCTTCCCGATGAACGATTTGGGTAATTTGCCGGATGAATCGCTTTCACTGCCACCAGGCGAAAGCCGGACAATTTCGTTTTTCAAGTTTTCCACAGCCGGAAACTCTTTTTCCCAATTCAACGGCATTTGCATGAATGAAACGGAATTTTTGGACACCCCTTGTGCAACATGCGTTTTGGCATTTTGTTCTTCTTCGTCACTTTCCTTTGCTCCACGCATAATCGGGAATTTGGGCGGCAGAATGGCGATCCCTCCCGAAACGGAAAAAGCAGGATTGCCACAGGCAAATTCTTTAAAATCGGTGTGTATCTGTTTGGCCAGCCTGATGGCATCACTCCATTCGGCAACGATGAACAAATCGTCGCCACCGCTGTAAATGATAAACGACGTATCTTTGGCAATTTCCTGCTGTATGGTATTCAGGTAACCGCTGAAAAAGTAATCGAACGATCGGCTCAGTGCCGTATAACGTGCCAACGAAGTATCGTCGGGCTGCATCCCCGATTGAAAAATGTGACCCAAATCATCCACATCCATTCGCAGTACACCCAAACGGCGAAGCGAATCATCCGACTTTTCGCCACAAAATTTGTCGAAAGTTTCGCCGTTGAAGATATTACCTCCATAGAATTCGAACCCGAAGATATTGTTGACGCCTGCTCTTTGTCCTTTCCCGTCTGTTTCGTTCAGAATAAATTGTCCGTCGTTTTTGTTTCCATTGAGCGTAATGAGCGTCACTTTTTCGGCTTTTGCCTGCAATTCGTCTTCAATAGGTTTCAGATCATTTTTTCTGACCAGGTAGAAGAAGAAACCCAATCCTGCCGGCTCAATGGGATTTTTATTTCTCAATCCCTTAATTTCTCCTTCCGAAACGATCATCAAGTCGGCATCGCGCAGATAGGTTCCCAAATCGATCTGTTGTTTGGTGAGTGGTTTCACGTTTCCGATTTCGGACACTCGACAAGGTGTTTCACCAGGCAAAAATCCTTCGCCGGTGATTTTATCGGTTTCGATGCCATAATCCATCGGCGTGAAAAACCGGTCGAAGTTTCCCTCGATAAGTCGGGCAAATTTTTTAGACTTCTTTTTGTCCTGCTTTTGAAATACTTCTGTCCACGCTTTGGCAAGGTTTTCTCCGTTTTTGTGGCACAGGGTGTCAATGGATAATTCGATCCATTCGATCGACAAAAACAAGGCAATGCCGTGAGCCTCGAACATTTTTTGTTCTATGGTTTTCGTAATCTCAGTTAGTTTTTGCCTTATATCCTCCGTATTGGGAGCAATCATGTAAAATCCGCCGCCGGAATTGTAGATGATGTTTGCCTGTGGCAAATCGAGTGCCTGTAGCAGATAAAGCACCGACGCATCCGACAACATTCTCAGATAGAATGATCGACCTTTCAAATTTTTGGCAGCATATTTCGAAACAATCTGATAGATATAGGATTGAATACCGCTGAAATCGGCGCCAACGAGCAAAAACGGGTTGTCGCTTTTGTTGCTGCTTTGTTCCAATTCATAGAGGCAAATGGCAAGTGCTGCCGTTGTCTTGGCATGATCGAAAAGCGAAATATCGGGAAATCGTTGGACGTCTGCCGGCACTGTACAGGTATATTGCAACAGCAAGCTGAGCAAAGTCTCGTTGAAAGATCGGGCCGATTGTGCTTCAATTTTTTTGAAATCTTTCAGAAATAAATTCCACAGTTTCGCATAATCGGGAGCCTCATCAAAACTCGATTTTGGGAAAAAAGTTTCCTTTCGAAGCGAGATTTTTTCCACAGGATAATGATGTCCGTACGCTCGTTGGAGAATTTGCTTCTCATCGAGGCCTATATCTTCAAGAATACTTCTCAAACGGGCGTTTTTGAGTTCATCGTCTCTGCAATTTTCTGTGCGTTCATCCGCAGCAACGCCCCACGATAATGCGTCAGCCTCACTGATGATCGATCCCAAAGCCGATTTCCGATCCGAATGATGACCTCCAACCAGCCTGATCAAGCTGTTTTCGTTCGATAAATCACAGGCTCCTTCTCCGAAAAGGCGTTGAAAGGTACTTTCGTGATCCAGCACAAATTGTGCACTCCAAAGTTCATGTTCGCAACGGAATTCACTTTCTTTCGACGGAAGAAAAACTTTTGCGTTTTGTTTGATTTTCTCATTCAGGAAGCGGCTCGTTGTCATATTGCCCGGATCAGCCATAAGATAGAATTTGCCAATATCGTGCAAAAGAGCACTCAGATAAATTTTTTCTCTGATATTATTCATATTTTCATTTTAAGATTCTCGTCTTAACTTTTGTTGATAGCTTTGATGATCGTGCCATAGCCGAGGCTCACTCCTTTACCCAAGCCCACATAATCGGGAAGGGACACATTGGCGCTGAACTCGGCGTCAAACATCGACAACTTCAACCCTTTGTAGCGCGTAATCGTCGGCTCGCTCAGGCGGGTTATCTTGCATTCCACCTGTTTGTCTAGATAAATATTCAATCCTTTGGCAAACGAAAGGATATTGCCTTTTAGGATATTTTCGAGGAAAAGGGTTTTCTCCCCCAATCCTTCCATGCAATTATATTTCTCGTAGTTCTCTTGATTAAGAGCCAACCATTTACGAATTCGATAATGGAATTTTGACTCCCACACCTGTATGCGATGTTGATAGGCTTTCACATTGTCAATCATGAATTTTTCTCTACGATCCTTTAAGGCGAGCTCCATTTCCTGATCGGCAAAAAGTTCACCGATGGCTTCCGTCCCTACGCCGACACATAAAATGGCAGCTTTCCGATTGATACGTTTATATTGAATCAACGGATATGAATAGCGCAAACCTTCACCTTCGGGCAAATGATTATGGAAAAGAATATCCTTATCTTTCAAATGGTGAACTATGGCACCTCTAAATGGTTCTATTTCGTCAGAAAAAAGTGAATTTTGGAATTTAATGAGTAACAATCTGGTATAATCCATGATATTTGCTTTTGTTGATCTAAAAAAAGATTCCCAAATATAGTTGATTTATTTATCATTAAAAAAAAAATGGCATTTTTCAGCTTATTTAATATTTGCGTCACATCCGTATTTTCTCATCTTCAAACTCAGCTTTTCACTTCCTCCTAGCTTAATTATTTATTTTTGCCTTTGATTACCGGCAATAACATCGTCACTGATGAATATCAGCGCGCCGGCGAAAGAACCAACAAAATTGAACTAAATATGTATAAATTGGAAACTGCTAATTTCCGTTTTTCACTTTTCCCTCCCGCATATTTTTGCTGCAGTTAGTTTATGAAAAAAGCGCCTCGAACTTATTCCAGTTCTTGGCGCTTTTTTATTGGATAGAACAAAGAAAAAATTACACGTTCAATGATACGCGTTTGAAAGCAACAACTTCCAAATCTTTGTCATATTTCTTCAAAAGTTCACCTATAGTTAATTTACTGTCTTTTACGTATTCTTGCTGCAGAAGTGTTGACTCTTTGTAGAATTTCTGCAAAGCACCTTCGGCAATACGATCGATAAGATTTTCGGGTTTGCCCGATTCACGCGCTTTTTCGCGAGCAATTTCGAGTTCCTTTTCTTTCACTTCCGCCGGAATTCCTTCGGGTGTTACAGAAATAGGATTCATAGCTGCCACCTGCATAGCTATATCCTTAGCCAATTGCGCATCTACTTCCGACTTGTTGAATCCCACAATGGTTGCAAGTTTGTTGCCCATGTGAATATATGAAACAACATAAGGAGCAGTAATATGTTCGTAAAAGCCCAATTGCATTTTTTCACCCGTAGCTCCTACTTTATCTGTGATTAATTGGGCAACCGTACCGTTTGTCAATTCTATCGCCAACAGTTGATCCAGCGTTTCGGGTTTGTGTTTTAATGCAGCATCCAAAATTTGCTGAGTAAGCGCAACAAATTCGGCATTTTTTGCAACGAAATCTGTCTCACATTGCAAAGCTACGATTGCCGCAAATGTGCCGTCGGTACCGGCAAGAACACAACCTTCCGAAGCTTCGCGGTCTTCACGTTTGGCGGCAACTGCCTGTCCTTTTTTACGAATGATTTCCATTGCCTTATCGAAGTCTCCGTCGGCTTCGTTCAGTGCATTTTTGCAATCCATCATTCCCGCACCGGTCATCTTGCGCAGGTGCTGGATTTCTGCCATTGTAACTGCCATATCTATATTTCCTTGTATTTTTTTAAAATTGATTATTCTTCTTCATCTTTAGCAAACTTGCTAACTACTGAAGCATTAATTGCATCTTTATCTTCTTTTTTGATGCGTTCTTTCTTGGCAACTTTCGACTTGCGTTCTCTGCGTGGAGCTGCATTCTCTTCGTCCTGTTCTTCGGCAGCCGCCGCATCCGCTTTTTCGATTTTGCGTTCTTCGAGGCCTTCCTTGATGGCGTCGCAGATATATCCCAAAATCAGATCGATGGCTTTTGAAGCATCGTCGTTAGCAGGAATGACAAAATCTACTTCCGAAGGATCGGAATTGGTATCAACTATGCCGAATACCGGAATTCCCAAACGATTGGCTTCTTTCACCGCAATGCGTTCTTTCATCACGTCAACTACGAATAGTGCCGAGGGAAGGCGCGTGAGATCCTGAATAGATCCCAACATTTTTTCGAGCTTGGCCCGCTGGCGTGTAACTTGCAGTTTTTCGCGCTTCGAGAGGGTATCAAATGTTCCGTCCTTCATCATTCTGTCGATGTTGCTCATCTTCTTCACCGCCTTGCGAATGGTGGGGAAGTTAGTAAGCATTCCGCCGGGCCAGCGTTCGATAACGTAGGGCATGTTGATGCTTTTGGCTTTTTCCTCAACAACGGCTTTTGCCTGTTTTTTGGTAGCGACGAAAAGAATTTTTTTGCCTGATTTTGCAATTTGTTTCAGTGCTGCTGCAGCTTCTTCGGATTTGGCTATCGTTTTATAAAGGTCGATAATATGGATTCCGTTGCGCTCCATGAATATATAAGGAGCCATTGCCGGATTCCATTTCCTTTTTAGGTGGCCGAAGTGAGCTCCGGCTTCGAGAAGTTGGTCAAATTCTAATTTTGCCATGTTTGTGTTTTGATTTTTTTTAGTCGTTTACATTCTTTTTCTAAATCGAACCGCCCGGTAAATTATGCTAACCGATAACATTTTGTTGTCATAACGTCCTTGCGGTTTAGATACTAAACGTCTTTGAGCACGGATGTTTCAAAAGCGAATAGGTGTTTCCAATATCAACGTTTCGAGAATTGGAATCTCTTTCTAGCTTTCGGACGTCCCGGTTTTTTACGTTCAACTACACGCGGATCGCGGGTCATGAATCCTTCGGCTCTCAGTGCCGGTTTATCTTCCGGATTGATTTTAACCAAAGCGCGTGCAATTGCCAGCCTTGCAGCTTCTGCCTGCCCTTTGTATCCGCCACCCTGTAAATTCACCTTGATATCGTATTTTTCGACAACATTCAGTTTGTTAAGAGGTTGTTTTACGATATATTGAAGAATGGTGGAAGGAAAATAATTCTCGATATCGCGTTTGTTAATCACAATCTTACCGCTGCCTTCGCTTACGAACACGCGCGCCACTGCAGCTTTGCGTCTTCCGATTGCATTTATTACTTCCATCTGTTGTTATTTAAGAGTATTAATGTCTATTTTTTTTGGCGTTTGAGCCTGATGAGGATGCTCGCTTCCGGCATAAACATACATATTGTTGAGCAATCTGTCGGCCAGCTTGTTTTTCGGGAGCATGCCTTTTACTACTTTTCTGAAAAGTTTGTCGGGACTTTTCTTCATCAAGTCCGCCGGACTGTATTCTTTCTGACCTCCGGGATAACCCGAAAAGCGCAAATATGTGCGATCAGTCCACTTGTTTCCTGTCAATTCTACCTTGTCGGCATTTACAATAATTACGTTATCGCCGCAATCAACATGAGGCGTGAAGCTTGGTTTGTATTTACCTCTTAGCAATTTTGCTACTTTCGAAGCCAAACGTCCCAATGATTGCCCGGTTGCATCTACTACAACCCATTCTTTCTGAGCCGTTTCCTTATTTACAGAAATGGTTTTATAACTTAACGTATCCACTTTTGTTAGTTTTTAATTTGTTAAAAATTAAGCTGATTCTCATTCGCTTCCATTTTGTCTTGCTAAGGGACCTAATAGGCAAATAAAAAGCTAAAAATCAAACTTTTAAGTAAATTATTGAAATAAT
>JARKPE010000124.1 GCA_029975415.1 Dysgonamonadaceae bacterium
GATATTAACCAAACAAACAAAGTGATCGTCCTCGACCGAAAAATCGTGGAAGTGCTTTTCAAAGACAAACCGGCATTGGGGCAATACGTGAAAGTGGGGCAGTTGATGTTTAAGGTAATCGGTATTAATTCTAAAAAAGAACAGTGGGGTGGATCCAATGCTTACATTCCTTTTTCGACTTCGCAAGTGATTTTCAATCCCGATAAAAAATTCAACCAAATCATGTTCACGGTCAACGGACTCGAAACAAAAGCAGCCAACGAACGCTTCGACGAATCGTTGCGTAGCCTTATGGGGCGCAGTCTCAGTTTCGATCCCAAGGACAGGCAAGCTCTTTGGGTTAATAATACCCAGTCGGAGTATATCGAGACTATGCAGATTTTCGGCGGCATCACCATTTTTGTGGCGATCATCGGGATTTTCACACTTATTGCCGGTATCGTGGGTGTGAGCAACATCATGCTGGTAACGGTGAAAGAACGAACCCGGGAAATCGGTATTCGTAAAGCCATTGGTGCGCCTCCTTCGTCCATCCTCAAATCGATTATCCTCGAATCGATCATCATCACGGCCATTTTCGGCTACATCGGGTTGATGCTGGGTATCGGAGTTACCGAATTGGTAAATTTTATGATGGAACAGGCTGCAGCCGCAAATGCCTCGTCGGACGGTATGCAGATGTCGGTTTTCAAAAACCCTACGGTGGACATCGGATATGCCGTTTTTGCTACCGTTGTGCTTATCATTGCCGGTGTACTTGCCGGCTATTTGCCGGCTCGAAAGGCAGTGAAGGTGCATCCAATCGAAGCGATGAGAGAGGAATAAATAAAATCTGCTTAAAATTTCGAATATTTGTATCGATGGCAATGAAATTATTAAAAAATAAAAATAGCGATTCGCAACCCGGCCTGTTCGAAGATTTAGGAAAACTCTTCGATTTGGATCATTGGCAGGAAATTTGGATCACCATCACCCACAACAAATCACGAAGCACGCTTACCGCTTTTGGCGTGTTTTGGGGCATGTTCATGCTCGTTGCCATGGTGGGTGCCGGCAATGCGCTCGATAAGGGAATTTCGTCGCAGATTGAAGGATTTGCCACAAATTCCTGCTTTTTTTGGACAAATCCTACAACGGAACCCTACCTGGGATTTCGCAAAGGACGTAATTGGAATATGACAAACAGCGATATTCCCATCATTCGGCAACGGGTAAAGGAATTGCAGTATATTTCGCCGGTACTTTTCAGTGGAGGTGGTGGAAACGAAAAAAATGTGGTGAGAGGTGAAAAGAACGGAGCTTATCTGGTAAAGGGTTGTTATCCGGAATATGATTTAATCGAAAAAAGCAAGATGATTTACGGACGCTATGTGAACGATATCGATATTGCCGAAAGGCGAAAAGTATGCGTAATCGGCGAAAGAATTTACGAAGTTCTTTTTCAACCGGGAGAAGATCCCGTAGGCAAACAAATTCGCGTTAACGGTATCTATTTTCAAGTAATCGGTGTGGCTCGCAGTACATCCGGGGTCAGCATAGGCGGACAAACGGCCGAAACGGTAGTACTTCCGTTCAGTACAATGCAGCAGGCATTCAATCAGGGAAATATCATTCACTTCGTTGCGGCCACCGCCAATCACGGAACGCCCGTTAAAATCGTACAGGATCAAATTACCGCTATTTTAAAGCAGCAACATCAAATTTCGCCCGACGATAAGGAAGCTGTTGGCGGTATGAACATCGAAGAGCAGTTCAACATGTTCAGTTATTTGGGCATTGGCATTGCTTCGCTCATTTGGATCGTGGGGTTGGGTACCCTGTTTGCAGGTGCTATCGGCGTCAGCAACATTATGCTGGTGACTGTTCGCGAACGCACCCGCGAGATTGGCATACGACGGGCCTTGGGCGCTACTCCTCGCGCTATTATCGGACAAATCATGAGCGAAAGCATCGTGCTCACCGTAATTGCCGGAATTCTCGGAATAGTTTTTGGAGTGGGTATCCTTGCCGCTACCGGCATCGTGCTGAGTCAGGGCGATCAGTTTTTCAAAGATCCACAAATATCTTTCGGGATGGCCGTAGGTTCGTTGATGATTTTGATTGTGATTGGCACGCTTGCGGGCATGATTCCTGCACAACGAGCCATGATGATTAAGCCCATTGAAGCGATCAGGGAAGAATAATTATCGTTTAAAAAAACAAGAAAAAACAACAAACTAAATAAGATTCAGATGAAAAAAGTATTGAAAATTGCAGGATTATCCCTGTTGGGACTTTTGGTGATACTCACTTTCGTGTTTCTTTGGCAGAAATCTCGTCCGAAAGTTATTGTTTACCATGTCGAAACTGTAACGAAAGGGAACATCGAAAAACGTACTGTAGCCACCGGAAAAGTGGAACCTCGCAATGAAATTCTCATCAAACCGCAAATGTCGGGAATTATTTCCGAAGTGTATAAACAAGCCGGAGAAATGGTTCAAGCGGGCGATATTATTGCGAAAATTCAGGTCGTTCCCGATATGGTGAATCTGAGTAGTGCCGAATCGCGCCTGTCCCGCGCCGAGATTGCCTTAGATCAAAGTCGTCGCAATTACGAACGTGACAGTAAGTTATATGAGAATAAGGTAATCTCGAAAGAAGAATTCGAAAAAGTGGCGCTTCAATATAAAAATGATCAGGAAGAATTGCGTGCCGCATCCGATAATTTAAGTCTTGTTCGCACGGGAATTACCGCAAGTTCAGCAAAATACAGCAATACCCTCGTTCGTTCCACTGTTTCGGGAACCATTCTCGATATCCCTGTTAAGGTCGGCAACTCGGTTATACAATCCAACAACTTCAACGATGGGACAACGGTGGCTTCGGTTGCTAACCTAAGCGACATGCTTTTTGTAGGAAAAATTGACGAAACCGAAGTCGGCAAGTTGCACGAAGGCATGCCCATGCAAATTACCATCGGAGCCATTCAAAATCGCGAAATACCCGCTACGTTGGAATATGTTTCCCCGAAAGGAACGGAAGAAAGCGGCGCTATATTATTCGAGATGAAAGCCGCAATGAAACTGCCGACGGATGTCTTCATTCGTGCCGGATACAGTGCAAATGCCGATATCATTCTCGATAAGAGGAACGATGTGCTGATGATTCCCGAGAGTGCGGTGGAATTTAACGGCGATTCGGCTTTTGTTTATCTTGTCAAGACAGAGAAGCCACAGACTTTCGAACGAAAACCGGTTAAAATCGGTCTTTCTGACGGAATCCATATCGAAGTGCAAAACGGGCTTAAACTGAATGATAAAATTCGGGGAACAGAAGTTATCGACAAAAAGAAAAAAGCGTAAAAATAAATAGGATATAAAACCGTAATCGATTAAAAAAATTCCTATATGAAATATCAATTTTTCATTTTGTTGTTTTGCTTTGTAAGTGTCGTCTCGGCACAACAAAAACTCACTCTCGAACAGTGCATTGACATAGCTTTGGAAAACAATCGCAATGTCAAACAGCAAGAGCTGACAAAGCAAAGTCGTGAAGTCGCATACAGTCAGGCGCGTGCCGATCTTTTACCAAATCTGAATGCTTCTGCCGGACAAAATTTTGTGTTTGGGCGTTCCATCGGATTAGATAACACTTATCAGAACACCAATTCGTCGCAAACTTCATTTAGTCTCGGAAGCGATATCACACTTTTCGATGGGCTCCGCATGAAGCACAACATCGATGCTCGAAGAGCCGATGTGAGAGCATCGCAGGCCGATTTGGATAAAATCCGTGAAGATATTATCATGAGTGTTTCTACCGCCTTCCTTCAAGTTTTGCTCAACAAGGAGTTGGTTCAGATTTCGGAAGATCAGATCGAACTAACGAATGCGAATATTATTCAGCGAAACGAATTGATAAAAAGCGGTAAAATGGCAGAAGGCGAAATTTATGAACTCGAGGCTCAGAAAGCGAAAGAAGAACTTAATCGTGTGCAAGCCGAAAGTAACCTGAAGTTGGCCCTGCTCGATTTGGCCCAAATTATGGAGATGGAAAATGTTTCGGATTTGGATATTACTGCACCGTCTGCCGAAAAACTGATCAGTGAAAGTATTTTATTTCCTTCGGACGTGGTATATCAAAATGCGATCATCAATAGGCCCGAAATCAGTGGAGCCAATTTTCGCCTCGAAAGTGCTCAAAAAGAAGTGTTGATTTCCAAATCACAACTTTATCCCACGCTCACTTTTGGAGCAAATGTGGGCACGGGTTACTATCACATGAGCAATCGGACTAACGATTCGTTCAGTTCGCAAATGAGAAACAATATGAGCAATTCTGTCGGCTTCAGCTTGCGAATACCCATTTTCAACCGTTTTCAGGTGCGCAACGGCATCCGCACTGCGCAAATTGCGCTCGAAAATAATCGCTTGGAAATGGATAAAACAAAACTCGACTTGCGTAAACGTATCGAACAGGCCTACTACAATGCACTCGGAGCGAATAGTCGTTGGGAAGCTGCCAAAAAATCGGAAATTGCAAGTCGAGAGGCCTATCGGTTTGCCGAACAAAAATTCGAAAACGGTCGAGCAAATTCCTATGAATTGTTTCAGGCGAAAAATAATCTCACGCAAGTATTGGGCGAAATGGCGCAAGCCAAATACGAATATGCTTTTCGACTTAAAATATTGGAGTTGTTAAAAGATTGATATTTTGTAACTGTTTCTTAAACGGATACGTCATATTTTAAATCCCAAGAAAATATTATTCTAAGTATGAAAACAAAAATCTTAATGTTCGTTTCTTTTATTTCAATTTGCTTTATTGAAACAAGTTGCATGCTGAATGCACAACAGCGCGTCACTTCGAAAACCTTTCATGTGTCTGCATTCGATGCTATCGAATCAAATTCGGTGGCCAATATTCATTTCTTTCAGGGACCCTCTACCAGTGTAAGGGCTGAAGGTAACAAGGAGCTGATAGATCGTTTGAACGTGAATGTGAAAAATGAAAAATTGATTATCGAAATGTCAAAAAGTGGATTCAAAAATAATAATCTGAAAAATAAGAAGCTGGATATTTATATTTCATCACCTACACTCAATTTGATAGAAATGGAAGGCGTGGGGAATTTTTTGTTCGAGAAAGCTTTCCACTCGCCTAAACTTGAAATTATTTCTGATGGCGTAGGCAATTTGAAAGCCGATAATATCAATTGTGAGCAAATGTTTATCCGTTCGCATGGTGTCGGAAACATCCAGCTTGCAGGTAAAGCCGTTGATGTGACCATTTTATCCGATGGAGTAGGGAATATCAAAGCCGAAAAACTCGTTGCACAAAATGCAAGTGTAAATTTAAGCGGGGTAGGTAATGTGGCATTTAATTGCTCCAAGTCAATGGATGTAGAATTGAGTGGAGTAGGAAATGCTATTTATTACGGAAACCCGCAAGTTAAAAACGTGAGTAAGGACGGTTTCGGCAAGATCAAACAGGGTGAGTGATTAATTGATACTCTTTTTTAGGATTAAACATAATTAAATTGATGGCGGAGGCTTGCGAAAGTTTCCGCTTATTTGTTTGGCAACATTCCGATATCTCGCAACCAGTCAAGGGCTCTATATGGCCATTCATTTACCAGATGTCCTGTGTTTCTTAACCCGTATCCATGACCACCCGAGGTGTACAGATGCAACGATGCAGGAACTTTTGTCTCTTTCAAAGCGTAATAATAGAAAATACTGCTGTTCACCAATTTCGTGTCGTCTTCGGTTTGCACCAGAAAAGTAGGTGGGGTATCGGAAGTTACCTTTAGTTCAGGAGCAATTGAAAAATCGGATCCGTCAAGATATGCCGGATAGATAAGCAGACAAAAATCGGGACGCAAGCTTTCGTTGTCGGCGTTGTCCGTAGCCGGATAAGTTCGTTCTTTGTATGCAGTGCTTGCCATTGCCGAAAGATGAGCACCGGCTGAAAAACCGATCACTCCGATTTTGTTCGGATCGATATTCCAATCTTTGGCATGAAAGCGCGTGTAAGCAATAGCACGTTGCAAATCCTGCAATGGCGCAACATGTTTTTCCAATCCTTCTCGGCGAGGAACACGGTATTTTAATAACACACAATTCACACCGAAAGTGTTGAAATGTTTGCAAATTTCGCTTCCTTCGAGATTGTAAGCCAAAATATTGTATCCACCACCAGGGCTCACAATAATTGTTGTTCCCGAGTTGTTGTTGGCCGGTGCCGGATAAAACGTCAGTGTAGGTTCGCTCACGTTGCTGATTCTTAATACGGGACAACCACCCACTTTGGGGCCACTCCAGTCATCAATTTGTTTCATTTTTTTTGTTTCGCCCGGAGCTCCATTTGGAAACAACAGAATCGGATTTTCTTGTGCAATTGCAATCATAGAAAATAAACTAACGAAGATGAACGCATATTTTTTCATAAGCCATTGATTATAATTTTCGTTTTGATGCAAAAGTAGAAAAAACTTCCGTTTTATTGATAAAACATCATTACCTTTGTTTTCTAAATTAGATGACGATTGCAAATGAATGCGAACCAATATCTTCTCGGTATGACGCTTGCCGAAATTACTTCCGCTGTACAGGAACTCGAATTACCCAAATTTACTGCTAAACAGATTGCAGATTGGATTTATGTCAAGCGTGTGAAAAGTATCGACGAAATGACTAATATTTCCATTCGAAATCGTGATATTCTCAAAAAGCACTTCGAAGTTGGCCGAAAAGAACCTCTAAATTTGCAAACGTCGACTGACGGAACCAAAAAAATGCTTTTCGAAACTATGAGCGGCCAATTTATCGAATCGGTTACTATTCCTGAAGACGATCGACTAACGCTTTGTGTTTCGTCACAAGTTGGATGCAAAATGAATTGCAGTTTTTGTATGACAGGTCGAATGGGATTCAATGGAAATCTCACAGCCAACGAGATATTAAATCAAGTATATTCGGTTCCCGATTCGGAAGCGTTGTCGAACATTGTGTTTATGGGAATGGGCGAACCGCTCGACAATTACGAAAACGTGATGAAAGCGATTGAAATTCTGACTGCCGATTATGCGTTGGCTTGGAGTCCGAAGAGAATCACACTTTCCACCATTGGCGTATTGCCTAAGTTGAAGCTTTTTCTTGACGAAAGTAAGTGTCATTTGGCTGTAAGTCTGCACAGTCCTTTGTCGGTACAGCGACAGTCGTTGATGCCTATCGAAAAGAAATATGCTTCGAAGGAAATTGTCGAACTGCTGCGAAATTACGATTGGAGTCATCAGCGCCGTCTTTCATTCGAGTACATCATGTTTGCCGGCATCAACGACTCGCTTGTGTATGCACGCGAACTTACCCGCCTTCTCGCAGGGTTGGATTGTCGTATCAATCTCATTCGTTTCCATGCAATTCCCGATAGCGAATATCGTCCGGCAGATGACGAAACAATGATCGCATTTCGCGATTTCCTCTCTGCAAAAGGGTTTATCTGTACCATTCGTGCTTCGCGTGGGGAAGATATTTCTGCTGCTTGCGGCATGCTTTCCACTCTGTCAAAAAAGCAGTCTGATGATTGATTAATCCGTAAATTATCCTAAATATGGATTGAAGATATTCATTTCGCGCAAATTGCATTATTTTTGTTGTATGGTTGGTGAGATAATTTATGTCTAACGCCTAAAACATTTATATTATGAAACATCTTGTTTTATCTATTACGCTCCTTTTTTCCATCATCGTTGGTTTTTCGTCTTGCAATAATGTTAGTGGTATTTTATCGGCCTCTTCCACTGCTAACGAAGTGCTTGTTGTGATGGATGATAAGTCGTGGAAAGAAGGCCTTGCTGGAAGAGCTCTTTTCGATGTGCTTAATTCACCTGTATACGGATTGCCTCAACCTGAACCAAATTTCAAGATTATACAGATTTCACCCGAAAACTTTACAACTACGTTCAGAACGATGCGAAATATCGTGATTCCCGAGATTTCGAATATTTACTCTGCTCCCAAGCTTAGCGCCGAGATTGACAAACATGCTTATGGACAGGTGATTTTAACTATCAAAGCTCCCGATACTACTTCTTTCGTCAATTATCTTTCTCAAAATTCGGAAAGTATAGTCAACTATTTGGTCAAAAAAGAATTGGAGCGTACTGCCGAATGGCTTAAAAAAGAAGCATACACGCCTCAAACGCAAATCAGGCAAATGTTTGGAATATCGATCAGTTATCCGAAGGGATTACCCCATGTTACCACTAAAAAAGATTTTTATTGGGCTACGAATAATGCCGGGGAAAAACGACAGGATATTGTGATTTACCAGTTTCCTTATATTACCGAAAAGGTTTTCGAAAAGGATTCGCTCATTGCTATTCGTAACAAGATTTTGGGTGAACATATTAAAGGAAGTTTTGATTCGCAAATGACTACATCCAAGGCTTATGATCCAATTTATAGGACAATGGAGGTGGATAGTATTTTCCGCGCCGAACTTCGCGGTTTATGGGAGATGACTACTGATATGATGGGTGGTCCTTTCGTTTCGCAGGCGTTTGTAAATCCATATACCAATAAGGTTGTCGTAGTAGATGTTTTTGTTTATGCCCCCGAAAGCAAAAAAAGAAACCTACTTCGAACGCTCGAGGCCTCGTTTTATACCATCCGGATATTGAAGCCTGAAGAAATGGCTTCGGATGAAACAGTAAAAAAGAAATAAATTCAAGTAGTAAAAAAAATGTCGGAATTACTCAAAGTTGGCATCACGCATGGAGATATCAACGGCGTCGGTTATGAAATTTTGCTCAAAACCTTCGCCGATGATCGCTTGCTCGAACTTTTCAACCCTGTGATTTATGGATCGCCCAAAGTGGCGTCTTATTATCGCAAAGTCCTCAATTATCAACCGATTTCATTCAATTTGATACGTCATGCCGACGAATGCGCAGAAGGTCAAATTAATATGGTAAATTGTTTGAAGGAAGAATTGAAAATCGAAATGGGTGTCCCGTCTGATGTTTCGGGTGAAGCTTCTTTCATAGCTCTCGAAGCAGCTTGCAACGATTTGGAAAATTCGAAAATAGATGTTCTGGTTACTCTTCCTATCAACAAAGATGCAATTCAGAACGAAAATTTTCATTTTCCAGGGCATACCGAATATCTGCAACAACGGTTTTCCAAAAAAGGCGAAAAAGCCCTCATGATTTTGGCCAACGAAACTCTCAGGGTTGCTCTTGTAACGGCTCATATACCTATTTCTGAAGTTTCTCGTCACATTACAAAAGAAAATATAACTGAGAAGCTCGATATTCTGGATCTGTCACTCAGGCGTGATTTTAATATCGAAAACCCGCGGATTGCTGTTTTGGGTTTGAATCCTCATGCCGGCGAAAATGGGCTATTGGGTAAAGAAGAAAGCGAGATTATTGCTCCTGTTATCAAGGAAGCGCAGGATCGCGGCATTTTGTGTGCAGGCCCTTTCCCGGCAGATGGTTTCTTTGGATCGGAGCGATATAAGGATTTCGATGCCGTTTTGGCCATGTATCATGACCAGGGATTGATACCTTTTAAAACCCTGTCAATGGCTTCAGGTGTAAACTTCACCGCCGGCCTTCCCATTGTCCGAACTTCGCCCGATCATGGCACAGCCTATGATATTGCGGGACAGGATAAGGCTTCGGACCAATCTTTTCGTCAAGCCATTTATATGGCTATAGATATTTATAAAAATCGTAAGTTATACGACGAAGCTCGTCGAAATCCATTACGCAAGATGTTTTTCGATAGGGGGAAAGACGACGAGAAACTCGATTTGACCGCCGACGAAGCCGAAGATTGAGTAAAAGCGATTTATTTTCAAAACATTCCCCCGATTTTACGGATGATCCACAAGACAAAGCTTAGAATGGCACTTAGCAAAATCATCGTAGTAATGGGAAAGTAAAACCGGAAATTTTCTCTTTCGATGCGAATGTCTCCGGGTAATCGACCTAAGAATGACAATTTATCGCCAAAGAATAAGAGAATTATTCCCACGATAACAATAATAAATCCGATTGCAATTAGAATTTTTCCAAATTGTTGCATAAGTGATAAAAGAAAACAAAGACGTGGCCGTCGTCAGGACACGTCTTCTGTTTAGTATGGAATTGTATCAATTGTTTTCAGGGCGCAGCTTGCGAACTACAGCTCCCGTTTGCCACATTTCACTTTCGCGGAGAGCTTTCAATTCTTCTTCGAGTTTTTCGCGATAATCGGGCTGAGAATTGCTGTCAATTGATCGTTGGGCTTCGTTTCCATTGGCCACCTCCCTATATAGTTTTTCGAAAACGGGTTTCGTCGCATCATGGAAAGGTCCCATCCAGTCCAGAGCACCA
Organism: Dysgonamonadaceae bacterium; assembly: GCA_029975415.1. GTDB lineage: Bacteria > Bacteroidota > Bacteroidia > Bacteroidales > Dysgonomonadaceae > Seramator. The sequence continues at coordinate 10,364 of JARKPE010000124.1, forward strand.
CGTTGAGCGGTGGTTGAGCAGTTGGCATACATCCAGTCCATTCCTTTTTCGGCGAACAAGGGCATAAGCGATTGAGTAAGCTCTTCAACTGTTTCGTTGAATGCTTCAGAAGGCGAGTGACCGTTTTCGCGCAATGTTTCGTATTGCGCAAGCAACAGTCCTTGAATGGCACCCATTAATGTACCGCGTTCTCCGGTTAAATCGGAATATACTTCGCGTTGAAAAGTTGTTTCGAACAGATACCCTGAGCCAACACCAATGCCGAGTGCAATTACCCGATCGAAAGCTTTTCCTGTGGCATCTTGGTAAATTGCGTAACTCGAGTTCAGTCCGCGTCCTTCGAGAAACATCCGACGAAGGCTTGTGCCCGACCCTTTTGGAGCAACCATGATCACGTCAACGTCGGCAGGAGGAACGATTCCGGTACGATCCTTGTAGGTGATGCCGAATCCGTGCGAAAAATAAAGCGCTTTACCTGCAGTCAGATGTTTTTTTACTGTCGGCCATACTTGTATTTGCGCGGCATCCGAGAGTAGATACTGGATGATAGTGCCTCGTTGGCATGCTTCCTCGATTTCGAATAATGTTTCGCCCGGCACCCATCCATCGGCTATCGCTTTGTCCCAAGTTTTACCACCTTTGCGCTGTCCCACAATCACATTAAATCCGTTGTCGCGCAAGTTGAGCGATTGGCCGGGACCTTGTACTCCATAACCGATTACGGCAATGATCTCGTCTTTCAATACTTCTTTCGCTTTGCTTAACGGAAATTCATCGCGGGTTACTACGTTTTCTTCAACCCCGCCAAAATTCATTTTTGCCATTTTCTGAAATTTTTTTTGGGAAATCTATTCCCTGTTTTATTAATAATTAAATTGTTTTAGTCTGTTATTTTATCGTGCGATTTCTTTATTTTTTCTTCTGCTTCACTGCGTTTGGCCAACATATCGCTCAATCGTTCGACGGGCGATTTGGTGATAGCGATTCTTCCTGAACGAACGAATTGCAAGACGCCAATTTTTTCGGCTAATTCTTCGAAAAGTGCTTGCGTTTCGACATAGTGTCCGGCTTTGAGAAATACAATGCAATCTTTTGAAATTTCTAACACACGAATGTTGTATTTTCTTACCAAATATTCTATCGATCCGTGCTCCAAAACTTTTTCTGTTGAAAGTTTATAAAGAGCGAGCTCCTGATGTACCAATTCGTCGTTGGTGTTGTAGAATGCTTTCAGAATATCTACCTGCTTGTCTATTTGATTAACAAGCTTCTTTATCGATTCCTCAGTTTCCGAAAGAGCCGTAATGGTAAATTTGTGAATACCCGGAATGGCTGAAGGCGAAACGGATAGGGTCTCAATGTTGACTTGTCTTCTTGTAAAAATGGTGGTTATCTGATTGAGTACGCCTACTGCATTTTCAGAAAAAATGGTGATCGTATAGAGTGTTTTATTTTCCATAATTCTTTTATTATTTTTATTTGTTCCGGAAAATTTTTCTACCGTTAAATTCTGTATCCGTTTCCCAGTATGATATTCGTTATATTCCCTCCTGCTGGGACCATAGGATATACCATTCCTTTTGTTTCTACAACTACTTCAAGAAGAAATGCACCTGGATGAGAGAGCATTTCGGCTATTGCATCATCCAATTCGTCACGTTGTGTAACCTTTCGGCCCTTGATTCCGTAAGCATCGGCAATTTTTACGAAGTCCGGATTTTTGAGATGTGTTTCCGAATACCTTTCGTCGTAGAAAAGCTCCTGCCATTGACGAACCATACCGAGATAATTGTTGTTTAACAGGACAATTTTGATATCGATATTGTATTCCATGATAGTGCCCAATTCTTGCAGCGTCATCTGAAACCCTCCATCGCCTACGAAAACGACAACCGTTCTCTCGGGTGCTGCATATTTAGCGCCGATGGCGGCGGGCAAACCAAATCCCATAGTCCCCAAGCCGCCTGAGGTAATCATGCTGCGCGATTGAACAAATTTAAAATAACGAGTGGCCATCATCTGTTGTTGTCCCACATCAGTAACGCATATAGCCTTATTTCGGGTTGCTTCGGTTACTTTATTTACCACTTCCCCCATTTTGATTTCTCCCGAATCGGGATAAAGTTCGTTTTTGATGATGTATTCAAACTCTTTATCGTATAAAGGCTTGAAACTTTCAATCCATTCGGTATGCTTTGCCGGCGTCACCAACTCGGTAACCTTAGGCAAAGTTTGTTTTACATCGCCCAGAACCTTAACGTCTGCTTTTACATTTTTGTCGATTTCGGCACGGTCGATGTCGAAATGGATGATTTTAGCCTGCTTGGCATATGTATTCAAATCGCCGGTCACACGATCATCGAAACGCATTCCGATGGCAATCAATACATCGCACTCGTTGGTCTTGATGTTGGTAGCGATATTGCCATGCATACCCAGCATTCCGCAGTTGAGTGGATGATCCGAAGGCATGGCCGACAGTCCAAGTATGGTTGATCCGAATGGGATATCGGCTTTTTCGAGAAAAGCGCGCAATTCGTTTTCTGCATTCCCCAATATTACGCCCTGTCCCACCAATGCGAATGGTTTTTTAGCCTCATTGATGAGTTGGGCAGCGGCTTTTATTTGTTCGTTATCGATTTCGGGAACAGGATCGTAACTGCGAAGGAAAATGGTTTTTTCGTATGAAAAGTTGCATTTGCCGGTTTGAGCATCTTTGGCGATGTCCAATACCACAGGCCCGGGTCGGCCATTAGCAGCAATGTAAAAAGCTCGGGAAACAGCCCAAGCTATATCTTCGGGCCGGCGAATCTGGTAAGCCCATTTTGTGATAGGCTGAGTGATGCCGATGACATCGGCTTCCTGAAAAGCATCCGAACCAAGTAACGAAGAAGTTACCTGCCCCGAAATTACAACTAATGGCGTACTGTCCATCAACGCATCCGTGATCCCGGTAATGGCATTTGTTGCGCCAGGACCTGATGTTACTAAAGCTACTCCAACTTTTTTTGATGCGCGAGCGTAGCCTTCGGCTGCATGCACGGCTCCTTGTTCGTGGCGTACCAGGATATGTTTGATTTGTTCCTTCGAATCGTATAAAGCGTCGAAAACGGGCATGATAGCTCCTCCAGGATAGCCAAATATAGTGTTCACTCCTTCGGCTATCAGCGAGCGAATGAGTGCTTCACTTCCGGTGATCATTTCGTTTGTTGTATCATTCTCTTTCATCGTATGATATATGATTTTGATTGTTGACGTTTAAATTAAAATTTATTTTGATTGAAGCTTAGTCTATAAGTCTGACAGCACCCAAATCGGCAGAGCTGACCAGTTGTGCGTATGCTTTGAGCGCTTTTGATACTTTTCTGTCGCGCTGAGGCTTAAAGGCATTGTTGCCTTTTGCCTCTTCGGCTTTTCGACGTTCGTCCAATTCCTGATCCGATATTTTCAGCTGGATGCTCCGATTCGGAATATCGATTTCGATAACATCGCCTGTTTTGACCAATCCTATATTGCCACCAGCAGCAGCTTCGGGAGAAATGTGCCCGATGGAAAGGCCGGATGTTCCGCCTGAAAATCGTCCGTCAGTAATCAGTGCGCAATCTTTCCCCAGATGTCGCGATTTGATGTAGGAAGTGGGATAGAGCATTTCCTGCATTCCCGGACCTCCTTTTGGCCCTTCGTAAATGATAACTACCACATCGCCGGATTGGACCGTTCCGTCAAGGATTCCACGACAAGCG
>JARKPE010000066.1 GCA_029975415.1 Dysgonamonadaceae bacterium
CATAATTCATGTTATTGATTGACAGCTATAAAGATACTAAATAATATGCAATTACACAAATCTTTTATCCTGCTTTTTCCCTTGTTTTTATGATATTTTCCAAATAAAAAATGAAGCTGTCCCTACTTTTGAGACAGCCCCGAGTTATTTGTCTTTTAGCGAACCAGCAGCTATCGGGTCGATGAGGAGAGGCAGTCTTGACCTTTTTTGCTTACTTTTTTGTGTCAAGACAAAAAAGTCAGTGGGGTTTGGGGCAACGCCCCAAAAAGAAAAATGACAAACTTATACCTGACAGAAAAATATTTATAAGAGTCAAAAACGCAAAACAACGCACCCCAACGCATCCAAAACCGAATCTGAATAAACCACTTACATCGATTGTATCTTTACCAAATCGGACAAGGAACGATTGAAATCCTGACCACTATTCGGCCGTATTTGGTCAATGTTTCCTCAATACCAAGTCCAAGTAAATAACAATTTTCTAACATTTAAAACGTATCTCAAAATGGGAACAATCAAACAAGGTATCTTAGGCGGCTTTTCCGGTAAGGTCGGTACCGTCGTCGGAGGCAATTGGAAAGGAATTTCCTACATGCGAGCCCTCGCTCAAAATGTCAAAAACCCGCGCACCGACGCCCAAATGAACCAGCGCAGTAAGTTCGCCCTCGCCATCGCTTTCCTCAAACCCATCACCAACTATGTGCGGGTTAGCTTCAAACCCTACGCTGCCAGACAAACGGCATTCAACGCAGCAATGTCCTACATTGTAGCAAATGCTATTTCGGGCGAATATCCCGACCTCACGTTGGATTTCGCAAAGGTTCTCGTATCGCGTGGCTCGCTTTTCCCTGTCGAAAACGCTTCCGCAGAAGTCGATGCCGGCAAAGTCTCCATCACGTGGACCGACAACAGTGGCATCAGCGATGCACTCGCAACGGATGTTGCAATGCCGTTAGTGTTCAACTACCTCAGAGGCGAAGCTGTTTTCAGTACTGCTGCAGCTGTTCGCACCGAAGGCATTGCCGAAATAAATCTTCCGGCAGAATGGAACGGCGATACGGTACAAATCTATCTCGGATTTATTTCCCAGGATGGTAAAGCCATTGCCAACAGCATCTATCTCGGTGAAAAAACCTTGATCTAAGCCCGTTGATTATCTGTTTTCTCTCTTTCAAATCCCGCTCTTCGGGGCGGGATTTGTTTAAATCCATCAACTCATAAATCCTTTTCAAATGCAACATCTTTTTATCCCTTATCTCATCAATCACGACTGGAATCATTTCAAATCCGCTCTCATCGTCATGGTAATCCTTTATGCCGGTGTGTTTCTCTCCGTCCTTATCGACTTTTTCTTCGGTGTAAGGCGCGCCAAACATCTGAATATCGCCCGCACAAGTTCGGGTTATCGCCGCACCATTTCCAAACTAACCAACTATTTCGGTCTGATGCTTATGCTTTCCATTGCGGATATTGTGGCAAGCATAGTTTTCAAAATGCCCTATTTCACCGTTGTCGGAGCTGTGGGCGTCGTGTTGGTCGAAGCAAAATCCGTTTTTGAAAATCTGAAGCAACAGGAAAAAAGCATTGCCGAAGTGCAATCCATGCTTTTGAAAATTCTCGAAAATAAGGATGAAGTTCAATCCCTTCTTTCCCTGATAAATGCTAATAAAAAGGAGGATAAACAATGATCCCGAGAGGACTTCGCAACAACAACCCGTTGAACATCCGCCACAGTGCCGATCGTTTTCAGGGCGAAATCGCCGGCCACGACAAAAGTTTCAAATCCTTTTCGTCCCTTGCTTACGGCTATCGGGCTGCCTTTGTAATTCTCGGCACTTATCTTTCGCAAGGATGCAACACTATCGAAAAGATAATTTCTCGTTGGGCTCCTCCTGCCGAAAACAATACCGATAGCTACATTTTCCAGGTAGAAAAATATTCGGGCGTTCCCCGAAACAAAGTGCTTACTCCTGCCGGCGGAGCTGAATATATAATGATCGTTGCGGCAATGAGTTTCGTCGAAAACGGACAAAATGCCGATATTGCCCAAGTGCAGGCAGGTTTCAATCTACAATCCAAAATCAAAATCGAATGAAAAAGATAATTTTATTCGCAATGTTAGTAGTCATCATGTATTCCTGCAAATCTGTAAAATACATTCCGGTTGAAACCACAAAAATCGAATATCGCGACAATCTCGTCCGCGATTCGATTATCCGTTACGATTCCGTTTTTGTCAAGGATAAAGGTGATACGTTGATCATGGAGCGATACAAGTATTTGTACAAAAACAAAATCCTCAAAGATTCCATCTTTGTCAACGACACCATCCGCATTTCCTATCCGGTGGAAGTAGTCAAACAGGTTAAAGCACCGCTTACAAGCTTTCAGAGTTTTCAAATCTGGTGCGGACGTCTTGCACTCTTTGCTTTACTGTTAACCTGCATTTATTTTGTGTGGAAGTTGAAATAACACTGATATTGTCAGCATGTAAATCGAATCCCGCCCGAAAGAACGGGATTTTTTCTATCCCGCACTCCAATTACTCAAACATGAAATAAATTTGCATCTCATTTATGCAATTTATCAATACTTATCGAAATAGCAATAAAGCATTATATATCAGATATATATTTCTTATACTTGTCTATCATATAATTATTTCATATTAGCAACGTATCTCCATAATATTATGTATTACATTTGAGGTAGGATAATATAAGATATTGAATATGAATAATACAATTATCTGGCGAGTTGCAAATTCACACAATGTATTTGTTATAAGAAAGATTCGTCAATGTTGATGCGAGTGGGTCGAAAATATAGGTGATGAAGTTTCTATAGATCGCTTAAGCGTAATAATTTAAACCATCCTTCCCCATCACATCCTGCACTACCAATCCCGAAAGGGTAAAGCCGAAAATAGCAGTAATATGAACCAATGTACCATTGACAGTAGGTTTGTAGAAACTGCCACCTTCGGCAGCATTTTCTTTGGCACTGTTACCCCCACGATTTTCGGCGATTTCGTCACTATATACACAAAGGATTTTTTTGTGGAGCATTTCTCCTTTTCGTATTTTTTGCCTTAAAGCTGCGGCCAACGGACATCCTTTCACTTTCCAGAATTCTGTAACGTGAATGCGTTGCGGATCGGTTTTCAAGGCAGCACCCATAGACGAAAAAACCGTTGCTTCAGTCCTGGAAGCTTCAATCAACAGATGCGCCTTATGTTGGAGCGAATCGATGGCATCGACGATATAATCGTATTCGTCGAGATGAAAGGAAGAAGATGTTTCGCTGCTATAAATTTGAGGAACAGTGATGATTTCGGCTTCGGGATTGATTTCGAGAAAACGTTCCTTCAGCACATCCACTTTCAATTGTCCGATAGTACGGGTGGTTGCCGGTAACTGTCGATTGATATTTGCAGGCGCGACACGGTCGGAATCGACAAGCGTAAGATGTGAGATTCCACTTCTGATCAACCCTTCGGCGCACCAACTTCCAACGCCACCGACACCAAAAAGAATTACCTTTTTTGATTGCAATGCTCGGAAGCATGCTTCACCCACCAGCAACTCGACACGTGCGAAAATATCGTCAGTAGTCATTCAAATTCAATTTTATATAAAAAACTAAAGATATGAATTTTAAAGAACTAAAAACGCACCTCCTGTCGAGAGATGCGTTTTTGGACCATTTGTCTTCACCTGTTAAAAATAAGTGTCGTTTTTCGGTTGGAAATAGGCTTGTGGATGCAGACATGTCGGACAAGTTTTCGGAGCCGTTTTGCCCACATAGATATATCCGCAATGACGGCATTGCCATTCGATTTCGGTATCGCGTGTGAAAACAGTTCCGTTTTTCACGCGATCGAGCAATTTAAGATAACGCTCTTCGTGGGTGCTTTCGGCTTTGGCAATCATACGATACATTGTCGCTATTTCTTTGAATCCTTCCTGTTCGGCTACATCGGCAAAGTGAGGATAAAGCTCCGTCCATTCTTCATTTTCGCCGGCAGCAGCTTCTGCCAAGTTTTCGAGTGTCGAGCCAATTACACCGGCAGGATAGGATGCGGTAATTTCAACCATTCCTCCTTCCAAATAACGAAACATTCTTTTTGCATGCGTCATTTCCTGATCGGCAGTTTCAAGAAAAATTGCTGCAATTTGTTCGTATCCGTCTTTTTGAGCCTGTTTAGCGAAAAATGTGTAACGCATTCGGGCCTGAGATTCTCCTGCAAAAGATTTCAAGAGATTCTTTTCTGTTTGTGTTCCTTTAATACTATTCATTTCTTTTGATTATTTAAAGAGTTGATTAGATACTGTGATTGACAAAAATAACGAAAAGAAGCGAAGTATTACTCAGTGTGAAACAATAAAGCCCCTATTTATATGTTTTCTAAATAACTATATTATTCAAACTCGCTTAATTCCAACCAACGGGTAGTTTTCTCGTCAATCAAACGGATAAGTTCTGAGATGCGGTTAGAAGCCTGAATCAACTGATCCGACGAAAGATTACCTGACGACAAATCCGAAGTAAGTCGTGCTTTTTCGAGTTCCAGCGATTCGATTTCCTCTTCGAGTAGCTCAAATTCGCGTTTTTCCTTGAAAGTCAGTTTGGTTTTGATAACAGATGCTTTTCCGTTTTCGATCTGTTTTTCAGAATTTTCGGACTTTTTGGCTTCCGATTCAGATTTAGGCAAAAGACTTTTCCATGCGCGATATTGCGAATAATTTCCCGGGAAATCCTGGATCTCGGCATTGCCATGAAAAATGAGCAAGTGATCCACCACTTTGTCCATGAAATAACGATCGTGCGAAATCACGATGAGACAACCTTTGAACGATTGCAAATAATCTTCAAGAATATTTAAGGTTACGATATCCAAATCGTTTGTAGGCTCGTCGAGCACAAGAAAATTAGGATTTTTAATCAGCACCGTACAAAGATGCAGTCGCCGCTTTTCTCCACCACTCAATTTATAAACATAATTATGTTGTTTGTCGGGCGTAAACAGAAAATGCTGCAGAAATTGCGATGCGTTCAGTCGGTTGCCGTTGCCCAAATCGATGACTTCGGCAATATCCTGCACCACATCGATCACCTTCATCTGTTCGTCGAATTGTAATCCTTCCTGACTGTAGTAACCGAAATTAACCGTTTCTCCGATGTCGAAACTACCGCTATCGGGTTTTTCCAGACCGAGAAGCATTTTTACAAAAGTACTTTTGCCGGTGCCGTTGTTACCTACGATTCCCATCTTTTCGTATCGCGAAAAAATGTAATTGAAATCGTGTGTGATGGCTATATCACCAAAGTTCTTCGTAACATGTTTTGCTTCGAAAATTTTGTTGCCGATATAAGAACCTTTGGTTGCAAGGCGGATAGATTCTTCCTTTCGACGACGTTGTGCTTTTTCTTCCAATTCGTGGAAAGCATCAATACGGTATTTGGCTTTGGTGCCGCGCGCCTGTGGCTGACGTCTGATCCAGTCGAGCTCCTTACGCATCAAATTGTTTGCCCGATCTACTTCAGCCGTTTGTGCAGCCAATCGTTCATCGCGTTTTTCCAGATAATAGGCATAATTACCTTTATAAGAAAATATTTGTTGCTGATCGATTTCCAATATCTGCGAACACACCCGATCAAGAAAATACCGATCGTGGGTAACCATGAGCAAACTGAGTGAGCTTCGGGAGAGATAATCCTCAAGCCATTCCACCATTTCCAGGTCGAGATGATTGGTAGGTTCGTCGAGAATAATAAGGTCGGGTTCAGAAATCAGCACATTTGCCAATGCCACTCGTTTGATTTGTCCACCGGACAATTCGCCCATTTTCTGATTTACATTTGTGATTTTCAGCTGTGAGAGGACCTGTTTGATTCGTTGTTCGTAATCCCAGGCTTTCAACAAATCCATTTGAGCAAGCACCTCATCAAGCCGCTCGTGATCGTCGGATGCAATAATTTGTTCGTAGCGTGCGATAGTCAAAGCCGTCTCAGTGCCGCTTGCAAAGCAAGCTTGCAAAACGGTAAGTTGAGGATCGAAGCTGGGCGACTGTTCAAGATAGGCCACCCTGATGCCGTTTCTAAAAGTTATGCTTCCGCTCTCGAAAGACTCTTTTCCCGCAATGATATTGAGAAGCGTTGTTTTTCCTGCGCCGTTTGGTGCAATCAACCCGATTTTGTCGCCTTCGGAAATTCCGAAGGTAATGTCGCGAAACAACACTCTTTCTCCGAAACTTTTATTGAGACTGTCGATTTGCAGAATGGAAGTTGGCATGAACGAATCACTATTTTCGACAAAATTACACAAAAAAATGGGAAGCTGAAGATGTTGTCCTCAATTTGAGAGTTTTGAATGCGGAAAGAAAATCAAAAACGATCGATTTCAAAATTGCCATTTCAGATAAGTAAAAACATCGGTGCGATGATTTTCATCGATTTGCTCCGTACCCGAACCGATCACATCTCGATCGAAATATCGGGAATATCCAGCCTTGACTGCTAACGTCAGATTAGCAATCAGTCGATATTTAGCCGACAGCGCCAATCGAATTCCGTTGCCATAGAACGACGGCATATAAAACGTGTTCAACAGATTTCGTTCGTAGGAATAAACCCGCGAATTGTAACTGTCGGTATCGAAATATCCGGCATAAAAATCGCTCTGCCACTTTTTTGAACCCTTGTAGCCGACATTTTGAGAAATCATCCATCCTCTCTCGCGCGGAAAATATTGTACCTGATACATCACGCCGTCCGCATTCGTTCGAAAATTCCATCCGTTGCCGAGTGTGAGAGAATATCTCATTCTCAATTTGTGAGTTACATAAGGCAAAACCGAAGTCGAATTTTCGTCGGGATAGGAAGTATTTTTTTCTTTTTGTTTGAGTTTATAGCGTAACTCGAATTGCGAATTGCGTGAAAAAGAATATACCGCATTCGCATACAAATCGATGGCGCGCGAAGGTTCATCCACATTGTATCGGAGATAAGGATAACGAATGAAATCGATATAGGTTTGAACGGTTAGTTTCGATATCGGATAAATCGTAGTGCCCACATAAAGTCCCTCTTCGTTTTGAATTCCGCTTTCGGAAAAAGCCTGTCCGTAAAGTGCCTGATAGGATTTGGAGTAGTTACGATACGAAAGCGATACTCCTCCCAATCGAGGTGTATTTGGTAGATATTGCAACGAATTGAGTGTTGCGACGGAGCCGTTTTGAGAAAAAGCTGTTTCGCCTCCAAAAACGAATCGAGAAAATCGATAGGAATAATCGATACCGAAGTTACTGTTTTCGCGTCCGCGAAAATAATAAAGATTGTAATCGCGAGGTGTAGGATTGTAATTTCGATTGTATCGATAATAAATGCCACTTGCACCAAACTGAAAATGCTCGGTACGATAATTCACATTGGCCCCCATCACTTGTTCGTGCGTATTGTTGCACTTGGCAGTATCCAACGGAACACGATGATATCCGTCAGTTTTCAGCGAAGTTATTTCTCCATTTGAAGATATGTTGGCATCGATATATTGATTTGAATAGAAAGCGGTAATGGTTGTGTTTCGGATTTCGATGGCAGTGGCAGCTCCGCGAAAATATCCGCTCTCGGCAGTCGAAAAATGGCGTTTTGGTTCCATCGTTCTTGTAATAAGGTTGCCCGAAGTCCACGATTTGGGTGTAGCAAAACTATTGTTTAATATAAGTCCTTGTCCAAAACTCATTCGATAGTCGCCAAGAGCTAGTGTTTCTACAATGCCCATATCTCGCAACACAAAGTGAAATCCATAATGATCGTAACCTTTTCTGTTATCGGCTTTGAAAAATGGTTCGCCTGCATCTTTTTCGGCAACAAGGCCGGTTTGAATCTTATCGCGATAGGAAAACGAATATTTAAATGAAGTATAGAAATCCTCGCCCAGATACTTTCGGTTTGGATATCTGGCAAGAATGCTGTCCGAAAATTCTCCGTAGCCGGCTCGTTCTTCGAGCGTTTTGTCGAATCGAAACTGAAGTTCATTTTTACCGTTTTTTATCATTTTGGATATTGGGAGTGACTTTTGTGACAAAGTTTCGCCTACATAGAAAAACGGCAATATGAGTTGAATGGTGTTGTAATCGAGACGAGGAACATTTCGTAATTCATAAACAGAATACAGTGGACGATTCTTTTCAAGAAAATCGGCCAATGAAGTTGCCTGTTCAAACGATAATAGCGGAAATCGTTCGAGTTGCACTCTCGATACTGTATTCAGGTTAATCGGGTTGTTCTCGAGATTCGAGAGCTCCTCGTACATATTGTCTATAGTTGATTCGCCCAACTCTTCATCTTCAGCAATTTGAGCCAATTTCTCCTTCCACGTGTCTTGTTGGGCATATAAAGATGGTATACCTAATAAAAAATTAGCAATAAGTGATGTAATAATTAAGAATAAATAAATCCTATTTTTCATGGATGATTTACTTAGATTGATCTGTGTATCGAGGAAATTTTTTTGCAAATGTAGGGAACATTTTTTAAATTGCTTATCTCATGTTCATCCAGATAAAAAGCACTCACCAAAATTCATTGATAAGTGCCTTAAAATGAATGTGATCCGGTTGGGATTCGAACCCAAGACCCACAGCTTAGAAGGCTGTTGCTCTATCCAGCTGAGCTACCGGACCATCCTTGATGTTTTAAGCTGCAAAATTAAGGCAATTCTCAGAATAAAAAAAATTTGTTGGTGTGTATTTACTGAAAAAAAGCGGCTGTGGAATTGCCGCTTTTTTGGAATTATTTTTAACTCAAGTTTCGCACTTCAGAAAGTGCTGAAAATAAGGGAAAAAAAGAGATAAAAAAATAAAAAAAGTAGCATATTTTGTCTAATATATCATTAAAAATGAGTATATTAGC
>JARKPE010000043.1 GCA_029975415.1 Dysgonamonadaceae bacterium
CGCGTAACTACATCCCACATCACAACCTGATAACCCGAAAACATCAACGCTCCATTTTGAGGCAAACGCATGTGCCCATGAGGCGGACGCACCAGATTCGATTGAATGAGTTCGGAGGCTTTTTGAACATTGGCCAAAAAAGTACTGGTTCGAAATTTCCATCCCTGTACGTGGTTGAATGTATGATTTCCAACACGATGACCTCTTTTCAAAACATCCTGATAAATTTCAGGATATTTTCGAACATTGTCGCCTACGCAAAAAAATGTTGCCTTTATGTGAAACGAATCAAGAAGGTCCAACACCCAAGGAGTTATTTCCGGAATCGGACCATCATCGAACGTAAGATAAACGGTTTTATGTCCGGCGATAGTTTTTCGCCAAATTGCGTTACGAAAGAGAAGTCGGTATAGCTTGGGTGGCTGTTCGATAAGCATGACAACTATTTTATTACGAAAATCAAAAAAAGAGATGTACGAAATAAGTCCATACATCTCTTTAAAAAGAAAATATAAGATTATTGAAGTTTTCCGTATTGTTCGAACAATTTGGGATTATACTGCTGCATCATATTCAGCGTTTTTTGCATTGTTTGTTCCGCCACCTGTCGGCTGACTGTATCGTTAGACGAGACATAATAGCTTCGTAGAGAACTATTGGTTAACTCTTTAAGAATATCATCACCGAGCGGATAAACGCCTGTTCCATAATAAAACTGTGCACGCTTCAGTAAGTCATCCACAAGCGGGATGTATTTTTGTTGATCAAACACTTGATAAATATCAGCGATCATCAACAAAGGATCAAGGTTGTTTCTGGATATGTCAATCCACGAATTCGCAATTTGAACCGGAGAAAGACGATCATACCACGAAAGATTTTTATTTATTCTATCGAGTATGAAGGCAACCAAATTTGCTCCTTTCTCGTTTTCGCCCAATTGAAAATAATTTCGTGCAAAAATCAATCCTTCTGTACGGAAAGGAGCAGCCTGATCCGGCATCACAGCAATACATTTATCCAAAGCAGCGAGTGCCATATCGTTCTTACCCTCTTCTATTAGAGCGGCAATAAGTTGCGAGAAATACATTCTAAAAGTATAAATCATATTTCTCGAGGTTACATCCAGATAAATGTTTGGATTCTTCTCGACTCCACCCCAACGAAATTTATTCATCATATTATCGTAAGCGATCTCAGTATTTACTCCTTTAGACAAAGGCTCTCCGGGAGTCACGCGATAAGTAATTCCTTCAACGATGAGATTATTCTCCACAGGTGCATACAATCCTCTATCGACAGTGGCAGCAAAATAAATAGGTCTTTCCCAATTGTCGTCATTTATGTTGGTAAGCATTTCGAGGAGCATGAGCTGATGTCGGTAAACCACCGACGAATTACCCAAATTGACAATCATTTTTGATTTAGGTTTCGAATTGAACTTTTTCCAATCCACTTTGGAAGTATCCACATCGAGATATAACAGATTTCCAGGAATGATTGGCTCATTATCGAGAGCGGGAAAAGGATTTTTTGGAGTAGCATTATTTCCCGTTCTCAGATTTTCCATCGTCTGTTTTAACGAAATGGTATCACGAAAAACATTCTGATCATAATACATTCCGTATGATAGTGGAGGTATATTGTTTTGTTGAAGCACTTGCTCGATTCCTTTTCTCGTCAACACGTAAGCGTGCGATCCCTTATCGCTCGCATAGAGAGCACGAGGCCACCGAATCGGAAGCGGAGGGGAGTCATAGGCTTGCCTAACCATTTGATCTACATACCATTCAGTTTGAAGATAACTCATGTTGCATGCGCGCGTATCGGTTCTAAATCCTTCGACTTCATGTAAATACCAAAGCGGGAAAGTATCATTATCCCCATTGCAAAAGATAATTCCGTTCGGACCAACACTGTTCAAATAATTCATCCCTGCATCTCGAGCCATATATCGTCCCGAGCGATCATGGTCGTCCCAGTTTTGAGCAGCCATTTGCAAAGGAACCATAATGGAGACTAAAGTTGCAATTGACGCTGCAGCAACGGTATTTTTTAGGTATTTTCTCAAAAACAAACTAATGCCAGCGACTCCCATTCCTACCCATATCGAAAACGCATAAAAAGATCCGGCATAAGCATAATCACGTTCACGCGGCTCAAATGGAGTTTGATTGAGATACAATACTATAGCGATGCCTGTCATGAAAAACAACATGAAGACGACTGAAAAACTCTTAAATCCATTTTCTTTCAACGAAAGTTGATAAAAAATTCCAATCAGTCCAAGTATAAAAGGGAGCATAAAATAAACATTTCGACCTTTGTTGTCGGCTATGTCGGGCGCAATATTGTCCTGTGGACCCAATCCGAGAACATGCTGATCAATAAAAGGTATTCCCGATATCCAATTTCCTTTTGTTATTCCGCCATCACCCTGTAGGTCGTTTTGACGTCCTGAAAAATTCCACATGAAATATCGAAAATACATATAATTGAGTTGGTAGTTGAAGAAAAATTTAATATTTTGAAGAACAGACGGTTTAATATTTCGATTCTCTACACCTCCCCACTGTTGATAACCCACTATATGATTCTGAAAATTAGGTCCGTCCGGAGTTGAGTGCATTCGAGGAAAAAGCATTTCGTTTGTATATTTATAGGAAGGCGACGTTCCTACAACAACATAGCGATCTTTTTCATTTGGCGAATTTTTGATCACTTTACCGTACCTTTTTACCCTTTTACTCACAACGGCATTTCCTTGGGCATCACGCAGCACTTCCGAAGCGAATGTATGGCCGTAAATTAAGGGCGTTTGTCCATATTGTTCGCGATTGAGATATCCTGCGAGTGAAAATACGTCTTCGGGAGAATTTTCGTCCATAGGAGGGTTGGCACTCGATCGGATAGGAATAACCGCATAGGCTGAGAAACCGATCCAAATAACCAATAGCGACGAGGAAATCAGATTAACCAATTTCATATTTAAATGGCGCGAAGAAAAAAGAAAATACAACGCAATACCAATCAAAATAACCCACAACCAAACGCTGTCACCGATGAAAAGAATCCCCGAAAAAGCAAGACTTAATAAAAATGCAAATTTTGCACGTTTTTCATTCGGCTTTGAAGACATGGTTTCGAAAATAGACCAGAGAATCGACCCAAATAAAAGAGCTACTAAAATAAACAAGCCTGTATTGTAAGGCAATCCAACAGTATTGATAAAAAACAGTTCGAACCATCCGCCAACTTTTGTAAAACCCGGGATAATTCCATACATGAGAACCAAAATCAAACCGAATGAAAGAAGTAAGGCCGACAGCCCTCCTTTCCACGTAGCTTTCTCGTTTTTCTTGTAGTAGTAAATCAACACTATGGCCGGAATGCATAACAGATTGAGCAAATGTACTCCTATGGAAAGACCAATAACGTATGCAATCAGTATAATCCACTTGTCCGAATGAGGACTTTCGGCATTTTCTTCCCATTTTAAAATCAACCAGAAAACCAAAGCCGTTAACATCGACGAAAAGGCATAAACTTCCGCCTCGACGGCCGAAAACCAAAACGTATCGGAAAATGTATAAACCAATGCTCCCACAATACCCGATCCAATAATAACGATAATTTGACCGATAGAAAGCTCTTTTTTGTTATCTGTTTGCACAAGTTTTCGAGTAAGATGAGTAATCGTCCAAAAAAGAAACAGAATAGTAAAAGCACTAAGCAAGGCTGAAGAGGCATTAACCATCTTGGCAACTTGAGTAGGATCGGAAGTCAACTGCGTGAAAAGATTACCCACTAACATAAAAAAAGGAGCACCGGGAGGATGGCCGATTTCGAGTTTATATGCCGAAACGATAAACTCGGGACAATCCCAAAAACTTGCAGTAGGTTCGATAGTCATCAGATAAACGATTGCTGCAACCGCAAACATCATCCATCCGGTAATGTTGTTGATTAGTTTAAACTTTCTCATTGAGTTGAAAGTAAATTGACATTAAGCCCGTTTAGCGGGATATTTGGCCACAAATATACATAAAACTATCTGTAAAACCGGTTTAACATCTCGAGATATAGTGTGAAAAAATAAAAACAGAAGAAAGGGTCTAATCTCGAAATGCCATCAAATTTGCCATATTAAATTTATTATCAAAAACATACATCAATTTTGAATATTTGATCACAATGAATAATCTCTGCAGATAAATTTTGACGCTTTTTCTTTTCTAAACTACCAAAAATATACCAAACTAATGAAAAAACTCACAAATGATTACTTTTTAAAGGCCTTTGATTTGGATAACACACAAACCCATAATTTATCGTTAAAATCCATATAAAACCTCTAAAAACAGGAAAACATGTTGTATAACATATAGATATGCAACAAATTGATAATACGTGATTTAAAGACGTTTATTTGATCTTTTTTGAAAATTGTCAGACTTTTTGATTGGAATTTCAATGGAATATATTTGGTCAAAAAAAAAGAAAAACTTTACTTTGGCGGTCAATTAAGGAAAAAAATAATTATTTAATCGGTCATAGAAGCAATTAATGCCTCTTTAAGAATGCGATGCAAAAGACGTTAGTGATACTTAAACCATCGGCCATTCAGCGTGGAATTGCAGGAGAAATTATTTCACGTTTCGAAAAAAAAGGGCTACAAATTGTTGGGATGAAAATGACAGAGCTGAGCGATGAAATTTTGGAAAATCATTATGCACATTTAAAAAACAAACCATTTTTTTCACGAATAAAAAATTCAATGCAAGCAAGTCCGGTTATTCTAATGATTGTAAAAGGAGTCGATGCAGTTGAAGTGGTGAGAAAAATGGCCGGAGTTACAAATGGAAGAGAAGCGCTGCCAGGAACGATAAGAGGAGATTATAGCGTGAGCGTTCAGGAAAACATCGTTCATGCGTCAGACTCTGTAGAAACTGCAGATATCGAAATCAACAGGTTTTTCCGACCCGATGAAATATACGAATATACCCAACAGCTGCTTCCTAATATTTATGCAAACGACGAATATTAACCAAAGCAAAAAAATGCATCATATAAGAAAAAGAAATACAGAGAAAGAGAATATGAAAAATATTAACGTAGTACGAAAAGCAAAGGCTTGGATACCGATAGCCTTTACATTTTTTAGTTTGACAGCTTTTTCTCAAACACCACAAAAAGAAAAAAACACCCGAAACGACCTAATCTATAAGCAAGTACACAGCTCGAGGGTGAATGATGCCCAATCGAATCTCTTCGCCGATGGAATGAAGCTGAAAATGGATTTGTCGGCTATCAGGGAAGCGGAATCGGAACGAGAAACTTGGGATATGAGCGGAATCCCTGCAGACGACATTTACGGAGGTGTATGGGCAAACAGTTACGTCAATATTTATGGATCGTCAATCAATGTTCCGGATTCTTTTATCATCGATTTGTCTAATTTTACGATGCCCGCGTCAGGTTATATGACATCCAATTTCGGTCGTAGAGGATCAAGACGCTATCATTATGGTGTAGATCTGAAAGCCCGTACCGGCGATACAATTTATGCAGCCTTCGACGGAAAAGTAAGGGTGAAAGACTATGAAAGACTTGGATATGGATATTATTTGGTAATTCGCCACCCTAATGGATTAGAAACCGTTTACGGGCATCTGTCAAAATTTTTAGTTTCCGAGAACCAAGCTGTTCGTTCGGGCCAGCCGATAGGTCTTGCCGGAAATACAGGCCGTTCAACAGGTTCGCATCTGCATTTTGAAACACGTTTTCTTGGGCGTCCGATCAATCCAAATTTTCTCGTTGATTTTGAGAATAAGGTATGTCACAAAGATCAATACCTTGTAACAAATGCCAGCTATCAAAAGACTTCACAAAGTTCATCGGCCGTTAATAGAGCGATTGCTGCAAGCTATAATGAATCTTCTACTACTAACAAATATGTGTCGGGAGAAGTTAAGTATCATCGAATTAAGAGCGGAGACACTCTTTCCGGTATTTCAAAAAAATATGGGGTCTCTATCCAGAAACTATGTAGCCTGAATAATATCACTACGAAAACCAAATTGCGTATCGGAAAATCTTTGAGAGTTTCTTAAGTTTTTTGCATCAATAAATACTTACAATATATTTCGGAATAGGTACCGGCATCCCTCGTACCTATTTCTTTTTTTTATACTTTTGTGAGACAATTGTTGAATTCCAAATTCCGACATGTATGAGCTACACCAATAAACAGTTCGACGAAGTAATTGCGATTTGTCGCGAAGTGTTTCAAAAAAAATTGCAAGACTATGGGCCTTCCTGGCGTGCAATGCGTCCCGAAACAGTAACCGACCAGATTTTCATCAAAGCGAAACGTATCCGGTCACTCGAAACTAAAACGGAAAGCAAAATACAGGAAGGAATATTTTCGGAATTTATTGGAATTGTCAACTACGGAGTCATTGGTCTTATTCAACTCGAAAAAGGTTTTTCGGACTGTTCGGATATCTCTTGTGAGGAAGCAATGCAACTATACGACAAACACATTGCGGCAACCAAAGAGTTGATGTATGCCAAAAATCACGACTACGACGAAGCTTGGCGCTCAATGCGCATCAGCTCTTATACGGATCTGATTTTGGTGAAAATCCTTCGAATAAAGGAAATCGAAAGTCATAAAGGCGAAACACTCGTTTCGGAAGGAATTGATGCTAATTATAAAGACATTATCAACTACGCACTTTTCGGATTGATCAAGCTGCATTTTGAGGAATCTCAACTATGAAAAAATCGGGAATATTCATTAAGATAGCCATTGAGTTGTCGCGATGGATAGTTGCGATTACATTTATTTTCTCCGGTTTTGTAAAACTAATCGATCCAAGAGGATTCGAATACAAACTGCAAGATTATTTGATTTCTTTAGGCATGCCGGAATTATTTCCCGTAGCCTTGCCTTTTGCGGTAACACTGTCAACACTCGAATTCACTTTAGGTGTTTTTCTGCTGCTCGGAATTTACAGAAAATACACTACTCGAATCCTGCTCGCGTTTATGTTGGTGATGACCCCTCTCACATTATGGGTCGCCCTAAAAAATCCGGTAAAAGATTGCGGCTGTTTTGGCGATGCCATTGTCATCAGCAATTGGGCCACTTTTCTTAAAAACATTGTTCTCTCGATCTGTGCTATCTTGTTATTATTATATTCAAATCGGCTGCATCAATTCTTTAAATTGCAAAGAATAATCAATATTGCAGCCATCTACACACTAATATTCGGTCTTTTTTTCGGAATCTATAATGTAATAAACGATCCTGTCATTGATTTTCGTCCTTATAAAACAGGATCAAACATAGCCGAGAAAATGTACACCCATTCTAAGAATACAGACGTATATGAAAACACCTTCATATACGAAAAAAATGGTGAACAACGTGAGTTTACCGAGCAAAACTACCCATGGAATGACAGCACATGGACATTTGTAGAAATGAAATCAAGACTCATCAAAAGTGGCGAACAGCCTGAAATTGAAGATTTCTCCATTCTCCGGCTTCAATATGATAATGACAAGCAAACATATATAGAATTAAACGACATAACGGACAGCATTTTACAGGACAGCAGATACGTGTTTCTATCCATTTCGCACAACCTCAATGAATTGAACGGGAGATCGCTGAATAGACTAAAAGCGGTTAACACCTATGCCGATATCTATGGTTATCCATTTTATCTGTTGACAGCTTCCACACCTGACGAAATAAGGAATTGGGAAAAACGCGTGCAAAGCGGCTTCACTTTTTGTAATGCCGACGAAAGAATGCTAAAAACAATCATTCGTACGAATCCGGGGTTGATTTTACTCAAACACGGGACAATCATCAATAAATGGGACAGGAACTCTATTCCTTCCGAAAAACAACTGGATATGCCACTTTCCCAATCAAAATTGGGAGAAATTGGTAATGTGAAGAATCAAAACATTCGCGTTATCACACTTTTGGCAATCTTGCTATTTGTTCCACTTGGAATACTTAAGAAAATTAAATAAGAAACATCGTTACATTTTTAAAATATTCAAGTTTATGAGAAAAAACATTGTGGCAGGTAACTGGAAAATGAACAAAAACCTGCAAGAAGGATTAGCACTCGCAAAGGAATTGGATGCGGCATTAAAAGGGAAAAAAGTAAATTGTGATGTCATCATCGGCACTCCTTTCATCCATCTTGCCAAAGTTGTAGAGGCAATCGATACCGACAAAATCGGAGTAGCTGCTCAAAACTGTGCCGACAAGGCATCTGGCGCCTACACGGGGGAAGTTTCTGCGGAAATGGTAGCTTCAACGGGCGCTAAATATGTGATTTTGGGACACAGCGAGCGCCGCGCTTACTATCACGAGACACCCGAAATTTTGAAACAAAAAGTGATTCTGGCACTTGCGAACGGATTAACACCTATTTTCTGTATTGGAGAAGTATTGGCTGAACGCGAAGCTGAGAAACATTTCGAAATTGTAAAATCACAACTTCAAGAATCTCTTTTTGAATTGTCAAGCGAAGACTTTTCGAAATTGATACTTGCATACGAACCGGTTTGGGCAATCGGTACCGGAAAAACGGCAACACCCGATCAAGCTCAAGAAATGCATGCATTCATTCGCAGAACCATTGCCGAAAAATATGGCGACAAGGTTGCAGACAATACATCCATCCTATACGGAGGAAGCGCAAATGCATCCAATGCCAAAGAACTTTTTGCCAACCCTGATGTCGATGGTGGACTGATCGGAGGCGCTTCGCTTAGCGTGGATAAATTCATGCCGATAATTGAAGCATTTGATTGATTTTAGTTTTTTACCACGGATCGAATCAATAATCCGTGGTAAATCTCTATCTTTGTACTAAAATCTCACCAAAAAAAATGAAAAAATATATCTCTGTCCTTATTTTCAGCTTTTTCATTTTAACTTTGTCTGCACAGCAGCCGACAAAAAGCATCGTGGATGAGTTGAATACCAGTTATCCCGGGCAGGGACATGTGGTTATTTTTCAAGACGAAGCTATCAAGGGCATTGTGGGACGAAGCATTACTCCGTCGCGACCGGTATATGTAAGCACAGATGGATCAACCGCCTACGTAAAAATGCGTGGCTACAAGATTCAGGCATTTGCCGGCAACAATCAGCGCACATCAAAAAACGAAGCATACCGTAAACAAACATTGATCCAACAGGCATTTCCTGATTTGGAAACCGTAGTTTTATTCGATTCACCTTTTTGGCGATTGCGTGTGGGCAACTTCAAAACACGAGAAGAAGCGGAGCAAGTTATGGATGAACTCCGCAAGGCATTTCCATCTTTTGGCAAAGAAATGTACATCGTATCCGACGAAGTCAAAATCCCTGTCGATGAGGTTCAATAACGCTATTCATAAAAACAAAAATTCATGTCTTTTGAAGAAACTGCCGAAGAAAGAAAAGAGGCTATTTCCCACTTTGTTCGCGAAATAATCCCAATGATTGGGGAAGATGCTGACCGAGAAGGTTTGATTAAAACTCCCGATCGAGTAGCCAAAGCTTTGCTGTACTTAACAAAAGGTTACCATCAAAATCCCGAAGAAATTTTGAGATCAGCCCTTTTCAAGGAAAATTATCGGCAAATGGTCATCGTGAAAGATATCGATTTGTTTTCGCTTTGCGAACACCACATGCTGCCTTTTTTCGGTAAAGCGCACGTTGCCTACATTCCTAATGGATATGTAACAGGGCTCAGCAAAATCGCCCGAGTTGTGGATGTGTACGCCAGAAGGCTGCAGGTACAGGAACGACTGACGACACAAATCAAAGAGTGCATCCAGAATACGCTGAATCCTTTGGGCGTAATGGTGGTGATTGAAGCTCAACACATGTGCATGCAGATGCGCGGCGTGGAAAAACAAAATTCCATCACCACCACATCCGACTTCACAGGGGTGTTTAAAGAACAAAAAACGCGCGAAGAATTTATCGCCCTTATCAGAAAATAAAAAAACAGCGGAGTTTTTTCAACCCCGCCATATCACTCTGACTACAAAGATCCTATTGATTATCCTTTTTTTGCCAAGCGTTTCCGTTCTGTTTCATCGAGAACGATTTTTCGAATGCGCATTGCTTTAGGTGTTACTTCCACATATTCATCTTCCTTGATGTATTCAAGAGCCTCTTCGAGACTAAATACTACGGGAGGCGGAAGTTGTACTTTATCATCGGACCCCGAAGCCCGCATATTGGTAAGTTTCTTCGATTTGGTTACATTCACTACCAAATCCCCTTCTTTACTATGCTCGCCAACTACCTGTCCGGCATAAACGTCGGTTTGAGGTTCGATAAAAAATCGTCCCCTATCCTGCAATTTATCTAACGCATAAGCATACGCATTACCCGATTCGCCGGCAATAATCGAACCATTTTGTCTTTTTTCTATGTTGCCTTTCCAAGGTTGAAATTCGAGAAAACGGTGAGCCATGATGGCTTCACCTGCCGAAAGCGTAAGAACGATATTATTGAGACCGATAATTCCGCGTGAAGGAATAATGAACTCAATATGCATGCGATCGCCTTTATTTTCCATGGATATCATTTCACCTTTTCGACGTGTAATGACATCAATTATTTTGCTCGAAAATTCTTCTGGAACATTTACAGTAAGTTGTTCGACAGGTTCATAATCCTCACCATCGATTTTTTTGATAATAACCTTTGGTTGACCTACCTGCAATTCGTAACCTTCGCGACGCATCGTTTCGATCAAGACTGATAAGTGCAAAACGCCACGACCATAAACGATCCATGAATCGGAACTATCGGTCTCTTCAAGCCGCATAGCAAGATTCTTGTCCAATTCGCGCAACAAACGTTCATAAATATGACGCGAAGTAACATATTTGCCGTCCTGTCCATAAAACGGAGAATTGTTGATGGTAAAAAGCATCGACATCGTCGGTTCGTCAATAGCAATCGGATCGAGTGGCTCGGGATTTTCCAAATCGGTGATAGTATCGCCAATATCGAACGAATCGATGCCGATGAGCGCACAAATATCGCCCGAAGATACTTCATCGACTCTTGTTCTTCCAAGTCCCTCAAACACATCCAATTCTTTGATCCGCGTTTTCACAATACTGCCGTCACGTTTGCAAAGCGCATAATCTTTTCCCGATTGTAATGTACCGCGATGAACACGACCAATGGCAATCCTACCGACGTAGTTCGAATAATCGAGCGAGGTAATGAGCATCTGCGGTATTCCTTCCAATCTTTTTGGAGCAGGGATATATTTAATAATTGCATCGAGCAATGGCTGAATGTTATCAGAAGGTTGATTCCAATCATCGGACATCCACCCCTGTTTGGCCGATCCATATAGAGTATGGAAATCGAGTTGCTCTTCTGTCGCATTGAGACTGAACATCAAATCGAAAACTTCTTCCTGGACTTCCTCCGGACGGCAATTCGGTTTATCTACCTTATTTACCACCAAAATCGGTTTCAAACCGATTTCAATTGCCTTTTGCAATACAAACCGTGTTTGAGGCATCGGCCCCTCGAAGGCATCTACCAACAACAAACAACCATCGGCCATGTTTAAAACGCGTTCAACCTCTCCTCCAAAATCGGCATGTCCGGGAGTGTCGATGATGTTTATTTTAGTATTTTTGTATTGAATAGAAACGTTTTTCGAAAGGATAGTAATACCGCGTTCACGTTCCAAATCGTTATTATCAAGGATGAGGTCTTCAGTAGGCTGGTTATCGCGAAAGAGGTGGCCTGCCATCAGCATCTTATCCACCAGTGTGGTTTTGCCATGATCGACATGTGCGATAATGGCAATATTACGAATATCTTGCATGTAAACTTTTTTGAGGGTACAAAGGTACACTTTTTTGACAAAAAAACCGTAGGGTCCAAATCGCTAATTCTATAATCGATTATTAAATGATGTAAAATTATTAGTCGCATTTTCTTTTTCGCTCATAGATATTATCATCCAATGTTGTTAAGATCGTTTAATATAGTCTAATAGTGAATATAAAAGCCATCGAGATGCTATGGGAAATAGAAAATTATGATTTAAATTTGTGCACACAAACACATAATATATTTTCAAAATCCAAGTTCGATGATTATTCACAAGTTCACATTGACATTAAGTATTATTGCATTATTTGCTTCTCTCGACCAATCTATGGCTTCAGAGCATAAAAAGCTTTATGAAGAAGATGCCTTTTATTTATCGGAGATTTCTCCTCAAAAGAAACAAACACCTCCGGCCGGCGATAAAATAGTGGAAGATCCGGATATTCCCCCGATGTTTACCGGTGGAAGCGATCAGATGAAAAAGTTTATCGCATCTGCGCTCGTCTATCCCAAAGAAGCATCCGAAAAAAATATCGAAGGGTTGGTTGTGCATACATTTGTGGTGGAAAAAGACGGAACATTGACCAATTTTAATTGTATCCATCACGCCCATCCCGCACTGGATGCCGAAGCGTTGCGTATTTTACAGATGATGCCACCTTGGAGACCTGCCAAACTAAACGGTGAAAATGTACGTTCCACCGCTTATGTGCCCATGTATTTCCGTTTAAACAAAAATGCCAAGCAAACAACAAGTAATGCTTCAAAACCGGTAGCAAAATCGAATCCTGCACTGGCCGTCAATGAGGAAGTTTTAGCCATCGTCGATAAAATGCCGCAATTTCCGGGAGGGGAGAAAAAATTAAGCAGTTACTTGTCAAATCAAATTAAGTATCCCGCCTCCGAATATCAACGGGGGATAGAAGGAAGAGTTGTGTGCGCTTTTATTGTTGACCGTGAAGGCAATATTCACAATATAGAAGTTATCGAGGGCGAAAACGAAGCCCTTAATCGTGAAGCGGTGCGAGTACTTAGCACAATGCCGAAATGGGAACCCGGAGAAAATGAAGGCCAAAAGGTAAATGTAAAATGCTTACTACCAGTCGAATTCAAGATTGACAAGTCAGATCTGAACGAATAAAACGTATCGTTTAATCCATAATTTCCGGAAAAGCACAAACATTCTCGCTTTATTTTCGGAAGTCTTTCTTTAAAAAGTCCAAATCAACATTCTTTATACTTTTGAGAGTTGATTTGGACTTTGAGTTTTTTAAACAGTCAGGGTTTATCGCTACTGAACTGAAAATTTATAGATGCACTGGCTGGAATATTTTTCGCCGGGCTTCAGATATGGCGAAGGCCATTCGGGTTTGTTAGGAGAATCGGGATATTTCTGGGACTCGAGACAAATTGCGGAATGTTTCATGTAGGTAATGCCTTTTTTCCCTGTGATTGTCCCATCGAGAAAATTCCCTGTATAAACCTGTAATCCGGGTTCGGTAGTATATACATCGAGACGAATTCCGGTCGTCGGATTATATACCGTAGCTGCAATTTCAGAAATATCACCATTGGTATTGAGTACCCAATTGTGGTCGTATCCTTTGCCATTTTTCAGCTGTTCGAAATCGTCGTTTATGCGTGCGCCGATTGGCGTGGGCGATCTGAAATCCATTGGGGTTCCTTCCACCTTCTCAATCTTTCCAGTGGTCATAAACGTAGAATCGATCGGAGTATAAGCATCGGCATTGATAGTCAATAACTCATCGAGGATCGTATTGTTAGGATCGCCACTCAAATTAAAATAAGAGTGATTGGTAAGATTTACGACAGTTTCCTTATCCGTCTCTGCTTCGTAACTGATGTCGATAGCATTGTCATCAGTAAGTTTCATCGTAACCTTTACGTTAAGATTACCGGGGAACCCTGCTTCGCCATCCGGCGACAGATAAGAGAGAACAATGGTTTGACTGTCGGGCTGATTGGCTTTGAACACTTTTTTATCAAAACCATTCGGGCCTCCATGCAACGTGTGTCCGTAATTGTTTTTCGGCAACTGATACTCTACACCTGCAACGATAATCTTTCCGTTAGCGATACGATTGCCATATCTACCAATGGTCGCTCCAAAATTATTATCTACGGATGTATATCCTAAAATCGAATCGAATCCGAGCACGACATCCTTCATTTCACCATTTTTATCGGGAACCATCACCGAAACGATGCGGCCTCCAAAATTGGTAACACACACTTCCATCCCATTGGCATTTTTCAATACATACAGGTTTGTGGAATCGCCATTTATAATGGCTTGAAAATTGCTTTTCTTCAAACCCGAAAGAGTCGTTTCCTCTTCTACTACTTTTTTCTTATTGGTACAACCACCAACAATGGCAATAATTGCCAACAGCCAAATCAGATTTTTGATTTTCATTGCTTTCCTTTTTATAAATAAATGAACTGTTAAGAAATTATATTCTATTAAAAAAACGGCTTTTCAGCTTCGAGCGAAGGCATGGCATTCTGTACGAAAGGCCATTCATTGTCCCAGTGAATCCGATCGAGCATCAACACGCGCCCCTGAGGATTATCCACCGAAACAGCATGATAAAACATCCAATCTTGTCCCTTTGCATCCTGCAAAATTTCCGAATTATGACCAGTCCCTACAAATTTAGCATTTTTCTGAATAAGTATCTCATGATGATTATCCATCATTGAATTGCCTTGCTTATCGAGATAAGGGCCCAAAAGATTTTTCGAACGACCTACAACGGTTGTATAAGTGCTTTTCAATCCCTCGCAGCACGATCCGATAGAAGCAAACAGATAATAAAAACCATTACGTTTATGAACATAAGTGCCTTCGTATGCTGTACCGGCAACCTGAATTTTTTCAGCTCCCGGTTTCAATGACAAGCCATCATCCGAAAGTTCTATCGCATAAATTCCGCGGAAACTTCCCCAAAAAAGATATTTCTTTCCGTTTTCTTCTACGAAACAGGGATCGATGGAGTTTTGCACACCAATTTCGTTGCTGCGAAAAAGTTTGCCATGATCGGTAAATGGCCCGTCAGGTTTATCGGCAGTAGCAACGCCAATGCCGCATGTTTGCTCTCCACCCCATACCGACATAGAATAATACAACACATATTTGCCATCGATCAGATTGATATCGGGAGCCCACAGTCCGCCATTTGGCTCAAAAGTGGGGCGCGTTTGGTCGGTGAAAACAGTTCCGATAAGCTGCCAGGAAACCAAATCTTTCGAACGATATATCGGCATGTTGCGAATATCTTCCGTCGCATACAGATAAAAATATCCATCAGCTGCCTTTATGACCGTAGGATCGGGCATACTGCGATTAATCACAGGGTTGCGATAAATTGCTTCGGGTTTGGCTTCAACTCCATTTTGGGAAGTGTTGCATGCCGACAAACATAAAAAGCTGGAAAATAATATGTTTTTGATAAATAGAATCATTTTTATTTTTTTAATTTGATAACTTCACTCCCTGCGAGCAAAAATGCTCCTGTACCATAAACCTCCCAACTATCGGCATCGAAATTTTTGCGAGGATCTGCTCCAATGGGTTGCACCCACCCGACACGACCTTCTTCGTTAACACATTTATTAAGACCGATCCATGCCTTTCTGACGGCGGGAAGATATGTTTTACGATCGAGCAACCCGTTGTTGATGCCCCAAGCTAATGCATAGCAAAAAAAAGCCGATCCGCTCACTTCTCCTCCGGGATAGGATGCCGGATCGAGCAAACTTGCGCGCCACAGCCCATCCGATTGTTGAAGCGATGCTATGCGAGCGGCCATTTCTTTAAACAGATTCACATAAAATGGTCGATTATGATAATTTTGAGGAAATTCTTGCAAAATGCGCGCTAATCCGGCCATTACCCAACCGTTACCTCGCGACCAGAATATTTTCTGTCCGTTGGCTTCTTTCAAGCCGGAACCATCGGGTTTGAGTATGTAATTCAAATCACGAGCGAACAAATGTTCCTCCTTATCGAACAGCAAATCGTAACATTCTTTGTAATAGGTATCGTTTGCTTCGAGAAAACGTTGGTCACCGGTCGTAATTCCCAGTTTCACGAGCGATGGTGGCGCCATGAAAAGTGCATCGCACCACCAATATTTAATAATGTCTATCTTTCCACTTGTGGGATAGGGTCGAGAAATATAGATTTGAATAGTGTCAAGCGTCGGTTTAAGCATTTCCGGCTTTTTCTCGATACGATATAAATCAATATATGTTTGGCACACAGCTATATCGTCAGCATGATACCAGCGCTTGTATGGCTGCCAATCTACCGAATTTCCGATATTTATCAGTGCATCATAAATGCTTTGGTCATTCGTCGTTTGCCATGCTGCAAATACACCTGCATAAAACGCAGCATTCGTCCAATCACGAGGATCGTGTTTTGGATGTTGAAGTTGCCAATTTGTAACCTTGATTAATTGATCCTGAATATATTTATCTTTAAATATCTTTTTATCGGATGACTGCGAAAACAAATTTACGAACAATCCGCTAAAGATAAGAAACGATAAAACGATTTTCCTATTCATTTGATTCTTATTGGTTGCATGTTATTAAATTTCTATTACACAAATATCAGGTTTTTATTTTGATTTTCTCTCACTTTTATCAATTTTCATCTTTCATAATTTCACCTTTAATCATCCAAATGCCAATTTTGTCCGATCCGAAATTTGTTGAAGAAACAGCAGCAATTTCTCGGTTTCCCAAATCACACAATGAATTCCATTTTGCTTCTTTATTCAAGGGTACAGAAAAAGGTTGAGATGGAGAAATAAAGTCTGAAGGTTTGTCGCTAATAGCAACTTTCATCGTAGAGAGCTTCCAATTGGAAGTCCGATTTTCGGTTGTTTGAAAGGAAAGTACATAAAATCCTTCATTTGTACGAATTAAATAAGGAGCTCCCGCATACACAGAAGAAGGAAGCGGTTCTTTCAGCGCAGAATAACGATTGGAGGAATGAGCTAACACTGGTTCATTCCAATTATCTTTAATCGAATTTTTTATGATAAAAGGCTTAAACTGCTCATTCCCATTATCTTCAATAGCAACATAAATATCCTTGCCATCCGTTACGGGCACCGGCATTCCATCTCGAAAACCGGCACGAAATGAAACTGTTTTAATCTCAGATGACCATGTCAGCCCATTATCGTCGGATTCGATCATCGAAATTTCTTGTTCATTGCTTTGCCTATAAGGATTTTCATTGGCAAAATAGAGTTGTATTCTACCATCAGGCAAAAGCAGAAAAGACGGTTCCCAGCAACCGTCAACAAATCGAGGCGCAGCTCGATAGACGATTTGCTCTTCACCCCAACTTTTTCCGTTATCTCGACTTCGCTTTATGACAATAGAAAATGGATAAACTTCATCCGTATTCGGACGAAAATTGCACGCCATTAAAATATCATTATCAGGCAATTGGATAAATTCAGGATTAGCAATATTCACTTTTACACTTCTTCCATTTTCTTTATCTGTAACGTCAAAGCCGGTGAAGGCAGTCACCGGATTGCTCCATGTGACGCCTTCATCGATACTCTTTTTGATTAAAACATCCCCTTTTCGATTTTCGTAAGCTACAAGCAACGAACCATCATTTATCCTTTTCATTCGTGGATAGCCACCTTCTTCAGCAATGCATACGAGTGTGTTTTGCTGCCATGCAATTGACAAATTCCTGGTTTGTGCAGTAATCAAGTTTTCTCCGGCACACGAAAAAAGAAAGAGAACAACGACAAAACACGCTATTTGTCTAAAATACGACATATCTCCTGATTCACTTTTCTTACACGAGGTTCATCCATTTTGACTACTGCTCGATCGTACGTCATCAATCCATTGACTTCAACCTCCACATCGGTCGTCTGCGTGTAAACGGCAGCAGAAAATCCCTGAAGAATCAAAGGTTTCAACATTTCGGCAAATTTAACGTATTCGTCAGTAGCATCTTTGGAATTGTTGAATTGAACATACCCCCAATTACG
>JARKPE010000052.1 GCA_029975415.1 Dysgonamonadaceae bacterium
CTGATTTACTCCATTTGAGTTACGGTTGAATTTCGGGCGTCCCGATCCATAGCTCGGTTGCCCCTCAAATTGAGTCTTATATCGGATTTCTGTTCGTCAAAACGTCAGCTTTGCTGATGGCTTCTTTCAGATTTGCGATCACCCGCAACACCCTTGCCATTCACTAATGTTTCCTATCAACTCGGCACATACAGGAACTCTCATCCTGCAAGCTTAATACCATGCCCGACATACTAAAAAAGGAATGAAACTATCGAATTTCATTCCTTTTTTCATTTTTCTCTGCAAGAGGACACTACAAACTGGACAAAGTCGATCCCGGTTTGAATTTAGCAGTTTTTTTAGCCGGAATATTAATGGCTTTTTTCGTGCGAGGGTTAATACCTTTTCTTGCACTTCTTTCAGAAACAGAAAAAGTTCCGAATCCCACCAATACAACTTTTCCACCTTTTTTAATTTCACTTGAAATGGCATCCAAGGTAGCATCCAATGCTTTTTTCGAGTCCACTTTGCTTAGCCCTGACTGTTGGGCAATAGCATCAATTAATTCTGATTTGTTCATAAGAAAACGTAAATAAAAAAATTAAACATAGTAAAATGAAGGCTGAGCCTATTTTTTTCGCCAAATATATATCATAAATATATAACTATCAAGAAATTTTACAAAAAGTATTGATTTTTCTTAAATAAAAGCCGTTTAAAGGGCAAAAAAACCACAATTAGATGGAATATGCGTATTTTTGTGCCCGTAGAATAACAGAAAAAAAAGAATGAACGATTCACGATCAAGCTTCACGGGTATGATCCCGATGGTTACAAAAAATATTATCATCATCAATGTTTTGGTATGGCTAGCCCAAGTAATCCTTATTCGAAGGGGAATAAACCTCTCGAATTATTTTGGACTTTATTATTTCGAATCCGAAGGATTCAGATTCTGGCAACCTATAACGTACATGTTTCTTCACGACCCCAATTCGTTCATGCATGTTTTTTCGAACATGTTCGCCGTATTTATGTTTGGCCGAACATTGGAACAGGTATGGGGTTCGAAACGATTTTTGGGTTTTTACTTCATTACCGGACTTGGAGCTGCCATCACACAAATGCTGGTTATTTATCTTCGAGTGCAGGCGGTGAAACAGGGAATGGCTATCGAAAACATTTCGCAGGTCTATACTCACGGGTATCAACTGCTACAAGAAAACATGAATTTCACGAATATGGCTCAAGGCAGCCTTAACTTATTGATGAACACTGTTACAATTGGAGCATCGGGAGCCGTATTCGGTATTCTGCTTGCATTCGGAATGCTCTTCCCGAACGTCGAATTATTTATCATACCCTTCCCATTCCCAATCAAAGCAAAATGGTTCATAATAGGTTATGGCGCCATCGAACTCTTTTTCGGAATCTCAAACTTTTCGGGTGACAACGTAGCCCATTTTGCGCATTTGGGGGGAATGATTTTCGGTATATTCGTCATCCTTTACTGGAAGAAAAAAGATCGTCAATATGGCAGATATTATTGATCGGATAAAATACCAATACAAAACCGGAGATATCCTGATTAGGTTGATATTTATAAACATAGGAATATTTCTGATAATTAAAATATTGGGAGTATTTTTTACGTTATTCAAAATAGAAACCTTCAATCTGTTGCAGTTCGTGGCGGTGCCATCGCAGCCGGAAATACTTCTTCGGCGTTTTTGGACGCCGTTCACTTACATGTTTGTCCACGAAGGTTTTTGGCACATTCTTTTCAATATGTTGTGGCTCTACTGGTTTGGTAAAATCTTTCTCGAATACTTCAACGGCCGCCAATTGGGGAGCATTTATGTGTTAGGAGGTTTGTCGGGAGCACTCTTATACATTTTAGCTTTCAATCTCATTCCTTATTATTTGGATTTGGGGAATAGCTGGATGATAGGAGCATCGGCAGCCGTGATGGCAATCGTGATGGCGGCTGCTTTTTACAGACCCGAAGTGCAACTACATCTTTTTTTGTTTGGAAGAATCAAAATTATATATATCGCCCTTTTCGTATTTGTGCTCGATTTTATTTCGCTCGACGATTTGTCTAATCCCGGTGGACACCTTGCACACATCGGAGGTGCCATTTCCGGTTATTTATTTGCCGTAAGATATCGTAAAGGAAAAGACATTACAAACGGTATCGGAAAAATGATGGACCACATAGCCAATCTATTTAAAAAGAAACCAAAAAAGACCAAGATGAAAGTATCCCATCGACGAGCAGAATCTGACATGGATTATAATTATCGAAAACATCAGGAGCAGGAAGAGATAGACAATATTCTTGACAAACTGAAACATTCAGGCTACAGCAGCCTTTCGGCCGACGAAAAAAAGAAGTTGTTCGATGCCAGCAAAAAATAAGAGAATAGCTTTTCGGGATGTGGTAAAATACATTATTTTTGCGACGAACATCATGGCAATTGCTCTTCTGTTTTGTTCGCCACTTGCCTGGTATGTATCTCCGTTGAAAACGAATTTTTTCTCGTATATAGGACTTGCTTTCGGCTTAATTTTCTATATCAACTTACTCTACTTTTTCTTTTGGCTTCTTTTTTCGAAATGGCGGTTGGCATTGGTATCACTTATAGCTTTGACTATTTGTTTCAAGCCTGTTACTACTTTTTTTCCATTTCATCCATTTCCTAAAAAAGCACCCGCTACAGCCATAAAAATACTCACCTATAACGTTGAAGGTTTTCGAAACGAAAACAGAAAGGGGCAAAACGAATACCGTCTGCTCGAATACATTGCCAAAACCGATGCCGATATAGTATGCCTGCAGGAATACATGGTAAGCAAAACCGGACAATCAATCATTTCTCAAAAAGAAGTGAATCGCATTTTAAACAAATATCCATATCATTCCGTCACAGGATTGGAATCTTCGGGGAGGTATCATATCTATGGTCTTGCCTGCTTCTCGAAATTTCCGATAAAAAAGACTCAAGAAATTACATTTGACTCGTCATACAATGGAGCTGCGATTTATTCGATTCTGATTGGCGATTCGGTCTATACTGTCGCCAACGTACATTTGGAATCGAACCGAATCATGGCAGAAGACAAAAAACTCTACAGTGATTTTCTTCAAAATAAAGAATCGGCTGACCTCGATGCCGTTGCCACCAATATTCGAGCTCGTATGGGCAGGGGGTTTCGCAAGCGTGCAGAACAAGTAAACGAGGTGAGGAAATATATCGATCAACAAAAAACAGCCGGAACAATTATTTGCGGAGACTTTAACGATACGCCCATCTCTTACGCCTATTATCACATGAAAAGGAATTTTAAGGATGCATATGTCTCCAATGGCTTTGGACCGGGCATCACCTATCATGAAGATCTATTTTTGTTTCGAATCGATTATATTTTTCACAGCAAAAACATACAATCTTACCAAACAACTGTCGAGAAAATCAAATATTCAGACCATTATCCGGTTTACACTTATTTGAATATTTCTCAATAAAACTTCTTTGCTTTTGGGTTGTTTAAAAACAAAAAAATCATGTATAAAATAAGTAAACAATTCTCGTTTTCTGCCGCACACTCGTTGCATGGTCTGCCTGACTCACACCCTTGCTCCCGGTTGCACGGACATAATTATGTGGTTACAATCCACCTGAAAAGCGAAACATTGTCGGAAACAGGATTCGTTCGCGACTACAATGACTTGAAATATATAAAAAAATACATCGACGAACACCTTGATCATAGGAATCTGAACGATATTTTAAATCCCCTGAATTCGTCAGCCGAAAATTTGGCTAAACTGCTTTACGATGTTTTTAAACCGCAACTCCCTGAGCTTTATGCGGTGGAGGTGAGCGAAACGCCCAAAACAAACGCCATATATGAACCTTAAAGTAAACGAAATATTCTATTCTCTGCAAGGAGAAGGCGGGCGCACAGGTGAAGCCTCCATCTTTGTCAGGCTGTCCGGATGCAATCTCACCTGCGACTTTTGTGACACTGATTTTGCATTCGGTGAAATCGTTTCGGCGGAAGATATTCTTGATCGAATATCAATTTATCCGTGCAAGTGGATTATATGGACGGGAGGAGAACCAACGTTGCAACTAACAGATGAAATTGTAGTTTTTTTCAAAAATCATGGCTATATGCAAGCTATTGAGACCAACGGAACACACAGAGTGCCTGCGGGAATCGATTATATCACGTGTAGCCCCAAAAAAAATTTCGAAAAAATAAAAAAACTGATCCCCGAGGTGGACGAACTTCGATTCCCGATAAAAAAGGGAGACGTACTCCCTGATATTCAGATTTTACCGAAAGCAAAAAAATATTTGCTCAGCCCTATTTTCGAGGGAGATCATATCATACCGGAAAATGTAAAATACTGCATCCGATTAATAATGGATAACCCTCAATGGGCATTAAGCCTCCAAACTCACAAACTTATCGGTATCCGCTAATGAATCCGTTTGAAATAACAATACTAGGATGCGGGTCGGCTCTGCCGACAACACTGCACAATCCTTCGTCACAACTTGTGAGACTAAATCAAAAACTCTTTATGATTGATTGCGGCGAAGGCACACAATTGCAAATGCGAAAGTTCAAAACACATATCGGCAAGTTGCACAGCATTTTCATTTCGCATTTGCATGGCGATCATGTTTTTGGACTTCCCGGATTGATTTCGACACTCGATTTACTGGGGCGAACGGGCGATCTGAAAATTTATGCTCCAAAAGAAATCGAAACATTCTTAAAACCCATTCTGAGCTATTTTAATCCTCATTTATCGTTCAAGATAAACATCATTGCACTTCATCCAGATAAATTCGAAACGATTTTCGAAAACAATTCCATCCGCATTTCGTCTTTTCCACTCAAACATCGGATCGCAACATGCGGATTTCTTTTCGAAGAAAAGGAGCGTCCTCTTCATATCAAACGCGAAATGATTGATTTTTATCAAATTCCCATCCCCGACATCAAAGCCATCAAGGACGGGGCAGATTTTCACCTCGCCAACGGAACAATAATCCCCAATCACCTTCTCACTTTTCCTGCTTCTCCGCCACGCAAATATGCCTACTGCTCCGATACGGCTTACAATCCGGAAATGATTCCTTACATCGAGGGCGTTGACGTTTTATATCACGAAGCTACATTTGCCGAGAACGAAACGGCACGTGCACACGAAACTTTTCATTCCACTGCACATGAAGCTGCAAAAATTGCTAAGGAGGCCCATGTAAAAAGGCTAATTATCGGCCATTTTTCGTCCCGTTATCAGGAAAACGACATTTTACTCGACGAAGCAATGGCCGTTTTCTCAAATACAGAACTGGCTAATGAAGGATTGATCGTTCAATTGTAGCAAAAAAATGTGGGATTTTTGTTAAATGTATATTTTTTACATTTTCTGTAGTAAGTTCCAATAAATACATATCTTTGCGTTGTAAAAGGTGAAAAATGAAGAGATTCCTTCTTTCAATAATGGTTATTACCCTTATTTGGGGAGTTGAATCGCGAAGTTTTGCAAGAACCTCGCAAATAGCCGTTTATGAGGCTTCTGAAGAATCTCTCAAAATTTATGTCAGCGAAAATCGTCTTGTTATCGAAAATCTGCCTAAAGACGCTATCATCGAAATTTACAGCATTGTAGGCACAAAAGTGGCTTCCATACGTGCCAAAGCCGGTTATGGAGAATATTATCTTTCGCTCTCCAAAGGGTACTATATTGTGAAAGTGGAAAACGTGGTGAAAAAAATCGCCATAAAATAAATTTAAATCTGCTTTCTCTTTCAAATCAAATACATATCTTTGCGAAACTGATTGTTTTAGATAAAATGAGAAGATGAATTTCATTTCCCTCTATATTTATAGCAAAATTTCAGGCAATATTTTCTCAACAGTGATTGATTTTAGACTATATAGATTTCAAACAGCATAAAAGATTCAAACAAAAATGAAAGTAGCTATTGTTGGTACAAGTGGAGCCGTAGGTCAAGAATTGCTCCGTGTGCTCGAAGAACGTAATTTTCCGGTTGACGAACTTGTATTATTCGGTTCGTCACGCAGTGCAGGAACGACGTATTCCTTTGGAGGAAAATCGATAATGGTCAAAGAGCTGAAACATAACGACGATTTCAAAGGCATCGATATTGCTCTTGTTTCTGCCGGAGGTGCTACATCGCTCGAATTTGCCGAAACCATCACTAAATATGGCACCATCATGATCGATAACTCGAGTGCATTCCGCATGTATGACGATGTCCCATTGGTAGTTCCCGAAGTGAATCCTGAAGATGCATTGAATCGTCCTCGCGGAATTATCGCCAATCCAAATTGTACAACAATTCAGATGGTAGTAGCACTCAAAGCAATCGAAGACATCACTCATATCAAACGCGTTCACGTTGCAACTTATCAGGCAGCTTCAGGCGCCGGAGCGCAGGCAATGAAAGAGCTCGAAACGCAATATAAACAAATCGTGAACGGCGAAAAGCCAACCGTTTCGAAATTCTTTTATCAACTTGCATACAATCTGATTCCGCAAGTGGATGTTTTCACAGAAAATGGCTATACCAAAGAGGAATTGAAAATGTATAATGAAACACGAAAAATCATGCACTCGGACGTTGAAGTGAGTGCTACTTGTGTTCGCGTTCCGGTTATGCGGGCTCATTCTGAGGCTACATGGATCGAGACCGAGCGCCCCGTTTCGGTAGAAGAAGCTCGCGAAGCATTTACAAAAGCTGATGGCGTGGTTTTGATGGATAATCCCGAAAAGAAAGAATATCCAATGCCTCTCGACATTGCCGGTAAAGATCCGGTATATGTAGGTCGTATTCGCAAAGATATTTCCAATCCTAATGGACTTACGTTTTGGACGGTTTCCGATCAGATCAGGAAAGGTGCGGCACTGAATGCCGTGCAAATTGCGGAATATCTGGTGAAACAACGGGGATAATTGGGAAGACAACTAAAAAAGAGAGGCAACTAAGATGTGCCTCTCTTTTTTTAGTCCTCAACCCAAACCGATACACCGGCGGTGGGTATTGTTTTTTCGCCGATCA
This sequence comes from Dysgonamonadaceae bacterium, assembly GCA_029975415.1. Classification (GTDB taxonomy): domain Bacteria; phylum Bacteroidota; class Bacteroidia; order Bacteroidales; family Dysgonomonadaceae; genus Seramator. The sequence goes on from JARKPE010000052.1 coordinate 7,095, forward strand.
GGTATTTTACATTCTCGGGAACAGGTAATGTAAGCGTTTTATCCGCATAATTGACGGCTATTCCGAAACCATCTCTGTACTCGATATGCAGGCCGTCAGGCAGGTTCAATACCGGGATAGAAAGGCGTGAATAGAGCTTTTTCAACACCTCTTTTTCCATTTTACCTT
>JARKPE010000054.1 GCA_029975415.1 Dysgonamonadaceae bacterium
GTTTACTACGTTAACAAATTATAGGGTATTCCGTCTCTTTCTATAACTATTTTTAATAAATATTGGCTTGTTTACATGTGAAAAAGCCGTTCCTCGCGGCGACGAGTGAGTTGTTTAACTGAACAAAGGTCGTTCCTCTTAACGTCGAATAACCTTTTTCGGATGACAAAGGTCGTTCCTCATTTAGCGGAGTGAACAGTTCAGGTGGACTTTAGTCGTTCCGCGCAATGCGGAGTAGGCAAATCGGCAAAAAAAGGTCATTCCGCATCCTGCGGAAGAGGTGATTTACCGATAAAAACATGTTCCGCAAAGTGGAAAGTAGGTTTTATCTCTGCACAAAAGCCGTTCCTCGTGATAACAAACGGTAATTTCATGCGGAAAATTATCGTTCCTTTAACAATCCATTCACCTTTTAAAGCGAAGATTGGCGGATCTATGAAATGGACACATTGTGTGGGGACAAAATGATCGTTCGGGTAAGAAAAGAAGTGATTTACCAACACCGAAAATTCGCATTCATAAGTCGCCAAATTGATATCAAAATCGGGCAAAATAAAAAAGACATGTGAATCCGGCCAAATTGCTTGTCTTTCATAAGTTTTTCATCAACTTCAAATCAATTGCGAAAAGCAAAAAAAAGTATTCCTTTTGGGAATACCCTTACTAAAGTAAACGTGCGCAGGATGAGACTCGAACTCACACGCCGTAACCGGCACTACCCCCTCAAAGTAGCGTGTATACCAATTTCACCACCTGCGCAATAAATAAGTGCCCGGAACAGGACTCGAACCTGCACGTCGTAACCGACACTAGTCCCTGAAACTAGCGCGTCTACCAATTCCGCCATCCGGGCGTTCAATGTTTCGATAAAAATTGCGGCCGCTGCCGCTGTTTCCTCTTCCCCCCGAAAGCGGGACTAAAGTGTATCATAAACCTTAGCGGGCGCAAAGTTACAACATTTTTCGTAAAACGCAAATGTTTTTTTACAATCGAATTTGAAACATTTTTTCATCGATATTGTCTCCGACATATACCTTGAGTAATGTTACAGTGTCGGTGAATAATAGTAAACATTCGTTGAACGATAGATATATTTTTATTGTGGCGACAATTTGGTCGAATGTAAGTAAATGAAATCGGAAGGCTAATTTGTCGTCGTTTCCTGTTTTTGCGAGATAACTCGAATGAGATAAAAAATGCCGGAAAAGCTATTCCGGCAAATTCTCGAATATACTCAGGGAAAAAATGTTTCTTTCAACTTCGATTTTGTTTGCTCATAAAATCGAGAACGGGAGTAATATCAAAATAGAGACCATCTATCCCAAACCGATTTTCGGCCAACGATAAATAATGAAAATGGCCGGTGAGCTTATCTTTCCCGCCATATTTATACCCGAACATATTTAGCAAATCATATTCGTGAGAAACCTTGATAACATGAAACGCGGTTTTTTTTGTAATTCCATCACCCGAACTCAATACTGCATCCATAATAGCTTTGCGTTGGCTGACAAGTTTTTTATATTCGTCCACATTGTTTTTTTGAGCATAGACGAGCAATTTGGCATTGATGGCACGAATATTGAAAGGGTCTTCTGCCAAAAGGGCATCGGCATCTTTTTCAATTTGTTGATAATCGACTTCCGACAATTGTGTTTTCGATAAGGATTCCATCAAGCTGTTGTTGGAGGACGATGTGTCGTTGGGATTGTATGAAGGCTGAAAAACATAACCATAATACAGGTGCCTTACCTCATCAATTGTGAAGGTGGAATCACCCCGAGAGTATCGATCCATCAATGCAGGATAATAATACGGGGAAGATGGATCTTTGATGTTCTTCTCTATTGCTTTATAATCAACTGCTTTAAAATCTTGAGCGAAAGCCGAAAGCACTACGGAGATAAAGAGAAAAAGAGTTGCTAATTTTTTCATGTTCTAATATTTTGATAAATAATCTTGAGCAAAATTATTTTTATTATTCCATTTCAACAAACAAAATCATTTAAGAATCCTTAATCATTAAAGTGAAAATCGTTTCCCTTCTCGGATAAATTGCTGGTATTTTTTTTCGTTAAAGGCATAGTAGTGTGCTCCACGTTTGGAGGATGTTTTATCTTTAATATTCAATTTATCGAGAATCTGCATGGAAGCAATTTTTTTCCGAAAATTTCTTTTATCGATAGGCGTCTGGTAGATAGCTTCATACAAATCCTGCAAAGCCGGAAGCGTAAACTTTTTATCGAAAAAATTAAAAATAATTGGTTGCATCGACGTTTTGTAACGAAGTAGCGTAAGAGCATCTTCTACCATCTTGTTGTGATCGAAGACCAATTTGGGCAATTGCTGAATCTTAACCCAACGTGCATCAAATTTTCTTGCAAGACTTGTGTCGAATTCTTCAAGTAGAACCAACGCATAAAAAGCCACAGAAACAACTCTGCCTCCGGGATCTCGATTCACATCGCCGTAGGCTTTTACTTGCTCCATATAAATTCCTTTTTGTTGGGTATATCTATAGAGCACTTTTTCGGCCGCCTCTTCCAAACTTTCGTTTTCTTCCATAAATCCGCCCATCAGTGACCATTGTCCGCCCTGTGGTTCTACAGGACGACGTGTAAGCAGTATATGAAGATCTTTGTCTTTAAAACCAAAAATAATGCAGTCAACTGCAATAAAAAACGTACTATTGTCGGAATAATAAGTGCTGATCATGATTTTCAGGTTTGAATTTACTTCAAAAGAAGTTGGAAGTCTTTTCGAACTTCCAACTTCCGATATTAAAAAAATGGGAAAAACAATTTCTACAACTTTCGGGCTCCGTCGCTGATTATCACTTCATATACTTTTGGTTCGTGTCCAAACTTTTCGTTGAATTTTGATATTGCATCGGCGATAAATGCGTCGTGCAACTCATTTTTCACCAAATTGATGGTGCATCCGCCAAAACCACCCCCCATCACACGTGAGCCGGTTACATTATTTTCTTTGGCTATATCGTTCAGAAAATCGAGTTCTTCACAACTCACCTCATACAACTTACTCATTCCGTGATGTGTCTCATACATTTTCAGGCCAACCGTTTCGTAATCGCCTCGCTGCAAAGCATCACTCACATCGAGAACACGTTGCGTTTCTTCGATTACATACTTTGCTCGCATATAGTCTTCTTCCGATATTTGGTTTTTTACCTCATTGAGCATATCCATGTTCGCATCGCGAAGAAATTCAACTTCGGGATGATTTTTGCGAATGGTAGCGGCAGCATGTTCGCACGATTCACGACGTCTGTTGTAAGCTGACGAAGCAAGTTCGTGTTTTACGACTGTGTCCAACAAAACGAGTTTGTACCCTTTTGGATCGAACGGAAAGTACGCATGTTCCATCGTTTTGCAATCGAGGCGTACGAGATGTCCCTTTTTCCCAAAAAGAGAGGCGAACTGATCCATAATTCCGCACTTGACACCCACATAATTATGTTCGGTGGACTGACCGATGCGTGCCAGTTCGAATTTATCGATTTCCAGATTCAGCATCTCATTCAATGCATAGGCAAAAACGCTCTCGAGGGCTGCCGATGACGACATGCCGGCACCAAGAGGAACATCTCCCGAAAAAACTGTATCAAATCCTTTGACAGAACCTCCACGTTTGATGATTTCGCGACAGACACCAAAAATATACTTCGCCCAACCTTCGTTCGGTGCATCTTCTTCGTTTAACCCGAAAGACGAGTTTTCGTTCAAATCGATTGCGTAAGCATTCACCTTATCCGTTCCATTTAACCGAATGGCTGCGGTCATCCCTTTGTCGATAGCGCCAGGAAAGACAAAACTACCATTGTAATCGGTATGTTCACCAATCAAATTAATTCTGCCGGGCGAGGTGTAAACTTCAGGTGACTGATCTCCGAATTTTTCGTGAAAAATCTTAATTATTTCGTTCTTACTCATGTTTTATTAATTATACTTGCTTGTCTATCTAGTTGGAATATCAGTATTTACATTTTTCGATCCGATAGTTGCATAAAATAACAGGTAAGCCAAGCCCGCAACAACTACCCAATAGCTCGGTAAATATCCGGCTACATCGGCAATCCAGCCTTGCAATGCCGGCAAAATGCCACCACCGCAAACCAGTACCATGAAAATACCTGAGGCAGCAGCCAAATATTTGCCCAATCCTTCTACCGCCAAGTTGAAAATACTTCCCCACATAATGGAAGTGCACAAGCCCACCAGCACTAGGAATGCAGCATTAATGGGGACATTGAGCAAACCAAATGATGTTACGCCATCAACACTCTTCAAAACCGGAAGTGCAACTTCTTTAGATGTCGGCGAAAACATAGCCAACAGGACAAGAATAATCCCTACAAAGGAAGTTACGGTAAGCATTGTTTTGCTCGAAACTTTCCCTCCAATGGATGCTCCGATCAAACGACCGATTAACATTAAAAACCAATAGGTGCCGGCAACAAAACCCGCAGTGGTTGTATTTAAAGGATTCGGGAGATTAGTATCTACCAAAAAATAGTTCATGATGCCCGGTGTTCCAACCTCAACGCCTACATACACAAAAATTCCGATCGCACCCAATACAAAATGACGAAACTTTAAGGCTCCGGAAATAAGTTGACCTAATGGTTCAGTAGTTTTTTCGGCATTTGGTTCGGGTATTTTTACAAAAGCAAGTACAACAAAAACAACTGCAAAAACAGCCATTGCCGTGTACATGAACGGAAAGATATCACGAATATTAGTGTCTTTTGAAATTTCGCCAATCAACAATCCCACAAACATCGGAGTAATAGTGGCCATTACGGAATTAAATGATCCACCCACCTGAATTAATTGATTCCCTTTATTTCCACCACCGCCTAATGTATTCAACATCGGGTTAACTACAACGTTCAACAAACACATCGAAAATCCGGCAACGAAAGCTCCTGTCAAATACACACCGAATGCCGAATCACCGGCATATCCCGACAGATATTGGATGCCAACTCCCACAAAACCAACTGCAATGGCAACCAAAGCCGTCTTTTTGTAACCGATTTTTTGCAATAAAATTCCGCTCGGAATTCCCATTACTGCATAAGCGATAAAGTTTGCAGCATTTCCCAAAATTCCCATGAAATTGGATAAGTTGAATTGTGCTTTGAGTACAATTCCCATTGGCGCTGCCAAATTTGTAACGAACGAAATCATTCCGAACAGAATGATCATCATGATAATCGCTACCAAATTTCCCTGTTGTTTATTCTCTGCCATAAAAGTGATAAATTTAAAATTGTTATTGGAATTTGATTGAATTTATTTTACTAAAAACTTATAAGTAGTCCTTGATTCAAAAATATCGCCGGGTCGCAAAACGATGGACGGATATTCGGGATGATGAATGCTGTCGGGATAATGTTGTGTTTCGAAACAAACTGCCGATCGCGCCGGATAACGCTGTCCTTTTTTGCCGACAATATTTTCGGTCATCCAATTGCCAGTGTACATCTGAATTCCGGGCTGTGAAGTGTACATTTCCATCACAATCCCTGTTTTGGGAGATTGAAGCATTCCTGCGTACACATAGTCGTCGGGATGTTGTTTGTTGAGAATGAAATTATGGTCGTACCCATTGCCAAAAACCAGCTGCTGAAAATCATCGTTTATCCGTTCGCCGATTGCATGCACTTCGGTGAAATCCATCGGAGTTCCACGCACCGGTTCGGGCTTGCCGTAAGGAATGGCCGTTTCATCGGTCGGAAGATAAGTATCGGCCATCAGCTGTAGCAAATGGTCACATATCGTCGGATCTCCGGCTCCCGAAAGATTGAAATAAGAATGATTGGTGAGATTGACGATGGTTGCCTTGTCAGTTTCGGCACGATATTCAATATCCACTGCATTTTCGTCGGTGAGCGTGTAAGTTACCATAACGCTCAGATTTCCGGGAAATCCTTCTTCTCCATCGGGGGAAAGATAGTGAAGCCGAATGCGACTATTCTCAATATCGAGAACATCCCATACTACGGCATTAAATCCTTTGATGCCCCCATGCAGATTATTGGGTCCGTTGTTGATCGCAAGGGTATATTCCTTGCCATCGAGCGTAAACTTACCTTTGGCAATGCGATTGGCAGTACGTCCGCAAACGGCCCCAAAATAAAGCTCCTCGGATGTCAGATAATCATCGATAGAATCGTGACCGGTTACTACATCCACAAAGTTACCATCCCGATCGGGGACGATTAATGCTACTATTCTTGCACCATAGTTAGTTATGGCAAGTTCGCATCCGTTGCTGTTGGTGAGAACGTATAATCCGGTTTGCCTGCCGTCAACATTCTTGTTAAATGCTTCTTGTAACAAACCGGATCTACTTTCTCGTTTTGGTATAAACATATTTCTCAGGTGAATAAATAAAAGATGTTGATGAAGATTGGACATTCATTAAAATTCGTGTAAAAGTAACACAAAATTCCGGATGATTGTCACTAAAAAAATATGTTATAAAACACAAAAATGAACTTTTTTTCGACATTTTTTGATTCTCTAAGTGTCATTTTTTTTTTGATAAGCTTCTGTTCTTTCTATTTGGTGAGCTTTAATTATCGATCAAATTGATATCATTCAACAATTTATTCCTGTCGATATCAGTTTGTGGATGCATTATCAATTTCTGGATCGTATCAATCGAGGTTGCGATTACATCAACTCCTATTTTCGAACATTCTATGACGGATTCCGGATAAAAAACACGCGGAACTATAATTTGCGGATGACCGGATAGCGTGTTATATATGTTCTGAAGCTCTTTAATGGAAGAGAGCGTTTCCGAAAACAAACTTCCACAGAAAGCAATATCCGGAGAAATATATGTAGCCTCAACTTTTGCCGCTAACAGCGCTTGTCCCATCGAATGAACAAATATGCAGTTGGTTTTTATTCCTTCAGCTTTCAGAAACTTGATAGCTTTTATGCCTTCGGGCATCATCGGAATATTAACAACTATTTGCCCACTGATGGCTGCCAAAAATTTCGCTTGCCTGATAATGCCTTCGTAGTCGGTGGCAAAGACATCCACACAAAGGTCGGCTCCCAATGCAATCTTACAGATCGATTTGTAATGCGCGATGGCTTTCTCTCTGTTGTTTATTCCTTCTTCGACTAAGAATTTCGGATGAGCGATCACACCATCGAGCAACTCCAAATCGCGCGCTTTCCTTATTTCATTGAGATTTGCAGATTCGAGAAAAAATTTCATGAAAATGAAGTTTAGAAAAGTTGAAACTATTATTTTAATCTTTTTTCTTCTTGGTAATAAGTACTTTATCGATCTTGTTCCCATCCACGTCCACTATTTCGAACTCGGCATTGTCATAAACAAATTTATCGCCTACCTGTGGAATTTTATTGATGTTCGACAAAACGAATCCCGCTATTGTCGAATAATCGATAGTTTCGAAATCGATGATGAAATCGTCGAGAAAAAGAGTTAATATTTCCAGCGGTGCTTCACCGTTGACCAGAGCCGAATGATCGTTGCGCATAAAGATATCGGGTTCTTCGTTTTCGTTTTCATCCACAAGTGTTCCAACAAGGTTTTCGAATATATCATGAAGCGTGATAATTCCATCAAGACTTCCATATTCGTCAACCACAACAGCAAAAGACTTATGCTTATCTCTGAAGGTTTGGAGTACTTTTTGAGCACGCAACGAAGACGGGAAAATCAGAGGCTCCTGTATCAACTCATTGAGTGAGAAATCGTGATTTGCATAATAAGCGATTAAAAACTCTTTGATGTAAATAATACCCACAAAATCATCAAGTTTCCCATTACATGCCAAAACCTTGCTGTGTCGGCATTTCAACAAATCGGATACAATTTGTTCTTTTTTTTGCAAAACATTCACCCACTCCACATCGGTTCGATGTGTCATCAGATGGCGGGCTCGCTTGTCGGAAAAATAGAAAACCTGTTCGTGAATGATGTTTTCTTCACTTTCTATCACACCTTCTTTGGACGCCGTCTTTAACATTGCTCTCAACTCCATTTCCGACAAAGTATCGCTTACGGGTTTCAATCCGATTAATTTGTTGAAAAGACTCGTCGATGCAGCGAGCAATTGCACGAAAGGATAAAAAACAACACTGACGACATGAATCGGCCGCGAAACATAAATCGAGACTTTTTCGGGATTGTTGAGCGCAATGGTTTTCGGTACCAACTCTCCGATTACGATCGAAACATAGGTAATCAAAAAAACTACCAGTACAATAGATATGGTAGGCGCATAAGGAGCACTCCATGCAAATTGCCGGAAGAATGGCTCAACATATCCCGAAAGAGTTGAACCTCCGTAAGCCCCGTTGACGATTCCGATCAACGTGATGCCAACCTGAACTGCAGAAAGAAAATTGTCGGGATCTGCTTTTAACTTGAGTGCAGTTTCGGCACCGCTATTTCCCTTTTTTCTTTCCGATTCGAGTTTGGTTTTACTGCTCGACACAACGGCTATCTCCGACAAGGCAAAAAAACCGTTCAGAACAATCAGTAACAATATGATCAAGACTTCAACCATTCGTCTATATTTTCGCGAAACAGATTCCGATTTATCAATGCAATATTACCAGAGAGGTGAAGGATAAACTCCGTCATTCACCAATTGCTGCAATTTTGCAACTACTTCCGGACGATCTTCGGCATAGGTTACTCCAAACCATTTGGACGGCGTGTCGAGCACTTTCACCTTTGCCGTATTGTTTACTATCAGTTCATTAACCACTAATGGAATAAAAAACTCGGCTTTAGGATTTTGAATATTATTTTTGAGGAATTCGACGAAATACTTTTCGGAATGTTCGAAATAATCGGGTGTGAAGCCCCACATATTCATCGAAACCGGCGTATTGTCGGGAATGCTTATCCACTGATCGTTTTCATCCTTGTATTTCACTTCACCATCGATACGCATCACTTGTGTGCGCTCTACCACACCGGTGAGATAGCCTTCGGCATCGGTTTCGCAAATGCCGCGAGCTACTGTTCCGCTTTCCGAGAGAGTATTTCCTACTCGATAACCAATCATGCAATATTGATTGCGAGTGCCGTCAAGCTTCGAAAGATAATCGGCCAGAATTTTATAACTTTCGCGGCCGTAAAAATCATCGGCATTGATTACGGCAAATGGTTCGTGAATGACATCTTTACCCATCATCACGGCATGATTTGTACCCCACGGCTTTTCGCGTCCTTCGGGCACTGAAAAACCTGCCGGGAGATTGTCCAAATCCTGAAAAACCAATTCTACGGGAATTTTGTGTTCGTATTTTTTCACGATTTTATCTCTAAAATCTTTTTCGAAAGATTTTCTGATCACAAACACCAATTTACCGAATCCTGCATGTACGGCATCATAAATCGAATAATCCATAATGGTTTCGCCACTCGGCCCCACTCCATCCAACTGTTTCAGTCCGCCGTACCGACTTCCCATTCCTGCTGCTAATACAAATAATGTAGGTTTCATTGTTTCTGTAAAATTTATTGATCTGCACGCAAAAATAGAAATTTTTATGCCGAAAGGCTATCATAAATGTCTAAAATATTTTGAGAAAAAATTTGCATATTTTATTTAGAAACATATTTGCTTACTGCACAATTCGTTGTCTCAATCTTAGTGGAATGAGAGAGAGGCTTATTAATTTGTTTAGGTTAAGCAGTATGCTTCAAATAAAAAAATCTATTCAGAAATATTTCTTTAAAATCAATTCAATGTTTGCCGTGAATGTATTTTCCATCAGATTCTTCAAATAAATCTAATGTGTAAGGTACAATCAACTTTTCTGTTTCGAATGGGCGAATTTCCTTTTATAGTTTTTATAGTTTTTCGCCCTTGTATTCTTCGGCCAATTGTAATCTTCTCAAACCGATTATCACATACCCGTCTTGCAACTCGATGCAAATGGATTTTCGCCCAAGTTCTTTAGTTGCAAAGCAACTTGTATATATTCCGGAAAAGTCTTAAGCTTATGAACGAAAAAATCGCCTATTCATTTTTCAAACCTTAAAAATACGGTATTTTACAAACATACATAAGATTTTTTGAGCCTGTTTATTGATAGCCAAATGTATATAAGAAAAGAGAAGATAATGATTGTGGGATTTTAATCGATCTTTTGCATTGCTGCAAATGAATTATTCCCAATTCAAAATCACTTTGCCACATTGGCCGGACTCCATCACGTCGAAACCTTTTTGAAAATCATCGATCGAAAAACGATGAGTGATAATAGGCGTAAGATCGATGCCCGAAATGAGCATTTGTTCCATTTTATACCATGTTTCCCACATCTCGCGGCCATAGATACCCTTCAGAGTAAGAGCTTTGAAAATAATGGTATTCCAATCGACCGATGTGGAATTAGGAAGAATACCGAGCAAGGCTATTTTGGAACCATTGTACATGTGTTTGATCATATCGCGAAACGCGGCAGGTGCTCCGGACATTTCGAGCCCAACGTCGAACCCACGCATTTTCAGGTCTTTCACAGCTTGACCAACAGTTTCTCCTTTAGACAAATTGACGGTGACGGTAGCCCCCATTTTTTTTGCAATATTCAGTCGATATTCACTCATATCGCTTACCACAATATAACGAGCACCGGCAAACCGACAGATAGCAGTGGCCATATTACCGATAAGTCCAGCTCCGGTTATGAGTACATCTTCGCCAATCACAGGAAATGAAAGCGCCGTGTGTGTGGCATTGCCAAATGGATCCATAATGGAAGCTATTTCGTCGGGAATTCGTGGATCGAGCTTCACTATATTGGATGCGGGGAGCGACAGGTATTCCGCAAAAGCGCCGTCGCGATTAACCCCCACCCCGATTGTATTTTCGCAAACGTGTAATTTACCACGACGACAGTTGCGGCAATGTCCACAAGCGATATGGCCTTCACCTGTTACTCGATCGCCTATCTTGAGATTGGTGACACCACTGCCCATATCCACAATTTCACCTACATATTCGTGCCCGATGGTCATGGGGGTATGGATGGTTTGTTGTGCCCATTCGTTCCATTCGTATATATGCAGATCGGTTCCACATATAGCGGTTTTTTTTATTTTGATGAGAACATCGTTCACACCGATGGACGGAACCGGTATATCTTCCATCCAAATTCCCTTTTCGGGAAGTAGTTTTACTAAGGCTTTCATAATTTCTTATTTTAACATGAAGGTTTTAAGAATGCGTTAAGTTTGCGAATTGACGATAAGCTTTCTTAATTTCCTTAATTTCTTAATGGTTCAATTCTTTTTTCAAACATTAAGGCATTAAGATGGCATTAAGTTTTTGAATCGATTTATGGACTTTTTCTTTTGTTTCTTAATTTCCTTAATTTCTTAATGGTTCAATTCTCATTTTCAAACATTAAGGCATTAAGATAGCATTAAGTTTTTTGAATCGGTGATTTATTGACTTTTTCTTTTGTTTCTTAACTCCCTTAATTTCTTAATGGTTAAATTCTTTTTTCAAACATTAAGGCATTAAGAATAGATAAGGATGCTTTAAGTTTTTATTCATCGGATAATTGTCTAAAATATTCATTGACAAAAGGCTTTGACGACTTTGTTATGTTATCGGTAAAAAAGTTGATTAATAAACCTTGAGGCTTTTGAAGTAATTTCATATAGGTAAGCAACTGAGCTTCATAAACAGGATGGAGAGTTTCTACCGATTTCAATTCTACAACAATGGTGTCATTTACGAGTAGATCAAGCCTTAAGTCCGCATCAATATTCATATTGCAATATGTTATTGGAACGATAATCTGATTTTCGACTTTATAGCCATTATTAACCAATTCGTATCGAAGACACTTCTCATAGACGCTTTCTAATAAACCCGGCCCTAATTCTCTGTGCACTTTAATGGCATAACCCATTATTTCGTAAGATAATTGTGTTACCTCCTTTTTTGTCATAACTATTGTTTATCAAATATTTCTTTTTTTCCAAACATTAAGGCATTAAGATAGCATTAAGTTTTTTGAATCGGTGATTTATTGATTCTTTCTTTTGTTTCTTAATTTCCTTAATTTCTTAATGGTTCAATTCTTTTTTTAAAACATTAAGGCATTAAGAATACATTAAGTTTTTGAATCGAGTGACTGATTGTTTCTTTCTTTTTTTCCTTAATTTCCTTAATTTCTTAATGGTTCAATTCTTTTTTTAAAACATTAAGGCATTAAGATAGCATTAAGTTTTTTGAATCAATGGTTAAGTGCTTCCGAGTACGTTTATTTCTTTAAATTACTCCTAATTTTTTACCAACCTTAACGAAGGCATCAATAGCTTTATCGAGATGCTCACGTTTGTGACCTGCCGAAAGCTGAACACGAATACGGGCTTCGCCCTTAGGAACAACCGGATAGCAGAATCCCGTTACATAGATGCCTTCTTCCAAAAGTTCGGAAGCGAAATCTTGAGACAATTTTGCGTCGTAAAGCATAACGGCACAGATAGCCGATTGAGTGGGCTTGATATCGAAACGGGCTTCTTTCATTTTAGCTACAAAATATTCGACATTTTCATGCAAACGGTTTTGCAATTCGTTCGACGATTCGAGCAAATCGAATGCCTTGACCCCTGCCGCTGCAACCATAGGTGGAATGGAGTTGGAAAACAGATAGGGACGAGAGCTCTGGCGCAACATTTCGATAATTTCGCGACGACCGGTCGTAAAGCCACCAATGGCCCCTCCGAAAGCTTTTCCGAGTGTTCCGGTGATAATATCCACTTTGCCCATCAAATCATACAATTCACTTACACCATGCCCGGTTTTGCCCACAACTCCGGCAGAATGGCTTTCGTCCACCATGACGAGGGCATCGTATTTTTCGGCCAATTCCAAAATTTTATCGAGTGGCGCCACGTTCCCATCCATCGAGAACACACCGTCCGTAGCGATGATGCGAAAACGCTGAGATTGTGCTTCCTTCAACTTTTCTTCCAAATCGGCCATATCGGCATTGGCATAGCGATAGCGTTTGGCTTTGGAAAGTCTAACGCCATCGATGATAGACGCATGATTGAGCGCATCGGAAATAATGGCATCCTCTTCCTTGAACAGTGGTTCGAAAAGACCTCCATTAGCATCGAAACAGGCAGCATAGAGAATGGTATCTTCCGTTTTGAAAAAACGACTGATAGTCTTTTCCAATTCTTTGTGATAATCCTGCGTTCCACAAATAAAGCGTACCGAAGACATTCCATAGCCACGTTCGTCAAGCGCTTTTTTTGCCGCTTCGATAAGCTGCGGATTATCGGACAGGCCAAGATAGTTGTTGGCACAAAAGTTGAGTACTTGTTGCCCTGATTGCACTTTGATTTCGGCTCTTTGCGGGGTAACGATGATTCGCTCTTCTTTGTAGAGTCCGGCTTCTTTGAGGGAAGCCAACTCATCCTGAAGGTGTTTTTGCATTTTCCCAAACATAGTTTTTTCGATTAAAGATGTATAAATATTTTCGATGTAAAAAATTACCCGTATTCGAAATTCTAATACGGTATTATTTGTTGCCGTCCAAAAGAGAAGGAGGAATACTTTTTTTGGGCGAAATCCCCAATTCCTTCAATTTTTGAGTTTGCAGCACCAGATTGTCATTCCCTGTGGAAAGTTGTTTATAAGCGTCCTTATAAGCACTCTGTGCCTGCTCGAGATTCTTGCCGATTTTTTCGAGATTGGCAATGAATCCCACAAATTTGTCATAAAGTTTAGCCCCGCGTTCGGCAATTTCCATCGCATTGCGATTATGGTACTCACGTTTCCACAAATCTACAATGAGTTTGAGTGCAGCAATCAGGTTTGTCGGGCTTATCAACAAAATTTTCTTATCGTAGGCGTATTGCCATATTTCGCTGTCGTGCTCCAAAGCCAGCATATATGCCGGTTCGTTAGGAATGAACATCATCACGAAATCGAGCGTTGCAGCATAATCCTGATAGTTTTTCCGACTTAGCTCGTCGATATGCTTTCTCACTGAAATCAGATGCTCCCTGATATACTTTTTCTGTTGGTCGGGATCATCTGTTCCCATATAATTCATAAAAGCCGAAAGCGAAACTTTGGAATCGATGATTACCTTGCGATCGTCGGGATAAGAAATCACCACATCGGGTTGCATGCGTGAGCCGTCTTCGTTTACGAGATTTTTACCGTCGGAATCTTTCAGATAATCTTGCACAAAATATTCACGTCCACGAGTAAGTCCTGATTTTTCGAGAATGTTCTCGAGAATCATTTCGCCCCAGTTACCCTGAGTTTTTGCATTGCCTTTCAGCGCTTTTGTGAGGTTGTTGGCTTCGGCGCTCAACCGATCGTTGAGTTCACGCAGATTTTTAACTTCCTGTCCGAGCGAGAATCGTTCTTTCGACTCAGTAACATACACTTCCTCTACTTTTTTTCTGAAAGATTCTATGTTTTCGCCCAACGGTTTAAGAATGGTATCAAGGTTCTCGCGATTGAGCTTCGTTAATTTTTCGGTTTTTTCCTCAAGAATTTTTGAAGCGATATTTTCGAATTCCATGTTGAATTGCTTGCGCAATTCTTCCATTTCCGATTTTTGCGTTTCCAGCTTTTCGAGTAAAGCCTGATTGTTTGCCTGAAAAGATGCCAACGTTTTGTGAGCTTCGTTCGCTTCGTCGGTTTTAGTTTTTAAGTCTAATTTGCACTGGTCGATTTGCTCCTGCAATTTTTTTATATTGTCGTTGGCAGCATTTAAATTAGCAGACAAAGCAGATAAATCGCGCTCTTTCTGTTGAAGTTCTTGCTGAGCAGACTCCAATCGCTCTTCGGCTTTCGAAATTTGTTCTTTGAGGGATGTTTCGTTATTTTGAAATGAATTGATTTTTTCTTTCAAAACTACGGTCTCGGTTGCCAGTGATGAATTTGACTGCGACAAACGATCGAAATCGCTCTTCGCTACCATTTTTGTTTTGGATACGAGCGTGGCAATAATCCATGAAATGATTACGCCAACTACAAAACCTGTTATAAGGTATATCAAATTCATTCTAAAGCAAACTATTTCGTATTACGAGCAGTAAAAAACATTGCACAAGCTTTTTTATTTCACCTTCTTAAGTGTATGTCCCATCTTATTTTTTTTGGTTTCCATATAAAACTTGTTGTACTTATTGGGCTCAACTTCGATGGGAACATTTTCGGTAACCTCGAGACCATAAGATTCCAGTCCGATTCTTTTAACAGGGTTATTGGACATGAGCCGCATTTTTGTTACTCCTACACTTCTCAGTATCTGTGCACCAACTCCATAATCTCTCTCATCTGCTTTGAAACCCAGATGCAGATTAGCTTCTACGGTATCCAGACCGTTTTCCTGAAGTTTATATGCGGCAGCTTTGGCCATCAAGCCGATACCGCGACCTTCCTGATTGAGATAAACCAACACGCCTTTGCCGGCCTCTTCTATCATCTGGAGAGCTTTGTGCAGCTGGTCGCCACATTCGCATCGGTAAGATCCAAAAATATCGCCTGTGATGCAGGATGAATGCACGCGCACCAAAATAGGTTCATCTTCTTTCCACGAACCTTTAATCAATGCAACATGTTCCTGTCCGGTGGCTTTTTGCAAAAATGGGATCATCATAAAATCGCCGTATTTTGTTGGCAAATGCACAGCCTCGCCCCGCTCGATAAGCGATTCGGTTTGCAATCTGTATTTGATGAGATCGGCAACCGAAATGATTTTCAGATTGAATTCGCGCGCCATTTCCATTAATTGCGGCAAACGAGCCATCGAACCATCTTCGTTTTTGATTTCGGCAAGCACGCCAGCAGGATACAGACCTGCAAGACGAGCCAAATCGATAGCAGCTTCGGTGTGTCCTGCGCGACGCAACACACCCTTATTTTGAGCACGAAGTGGGAAAATATGGCCGGGACGACCAAGATCTTCAGGCTTAGTTTCGGGACGAGTGAGCGCTAACACAGTCTGTGCACGATCGTGTGCCGAAATTCCGGTGGTACAACCGTGTGTGAGCAAATCCACCGAAACCGTGAAAGGGGTGGAATGCAACGACGTATTGTGCGTTACCATCATTGGAAGTTCCAACTCTTCGGCACGATCAATGGTAATGGGGGCACAAATAAGTCCGCGGGCATGCGTTTCGAGAAAATTGATTTTTTCGGGAGTAATGCACTCGGCAGCCAAAATCAAATCGCCTTCGTTTTCGCGATCTTCATCATCAACAACAATTACGAAATTTCCCTTTTTTATTTCTTCTATTGCTTCTTCTATTGTATTAAGCTGAAATTCTTTCATAATATAGTAGAGTAAAATTTATATTGCTCGGTGAAATAAACTTGCCTCTTCCACAATTTTGGCAAGTTCGGAATTTAAAGCTCTGATGCGGTACAAATCGTTCATAATTCGGCGTTCGAATAGGAAAGAAAATAATTTAAATAAAATTCCTATCGGGAAAAAATACATGCAAAATTTTGCCATCCGCGACCCCGCAACAAATGGTCGCTGATTGTTGATAAGCACGGGATATTCTTCAGCCTTGCGAAGAATCTCAAGATTTCGAGAATTTGAAACCGAATTTAAAATCGTTTCCATTTTATTTTTTATCGACTGTAATGCCTTATCATATCCCGAGTCCATCCAATATGTTTTATAGCTCAATTTTCTGTATTTCGCCAAATAGTCATCCACTTGTTGTGACAAATCGTTCAATTGATCATTCAGCTCGTGATAGGGCAGTTTGTCGATTACCACCTCTTTCATGGGATAATTTCTCTTTTCGCGAATGAAAAATATCTTTTTGAAAAACATCGTGTAGGTGTCAGGATTCAAGATCACCGAATCGTTCATCGCCTTGTATGTTAGGAATATACCCAATGGAAGCAAGACCATTGAGCTGAACCACATGCCCATCCAGTGTGCCCAAACGCCATCGCGAGCCATTTTATAACCAACATTATCCAAAATGTAGTAAATTATGAATAGGATAACGGAAATCACGATGGGCATTCCCAATCCTCCTTTGCGAACAATCGATCCGAGTGGTGCACCAATGAAAAAGAATACAAGACAGGCAAACGGCAAGGTAAATTTTCGATGCCATTCAATCCAATGACGATTGATGATACGCTGAGTGGAAGTTTTAGACATAGATCGAAACATGAAATCGTTCCCGTTATTCTCAGCTTTGGCATAAGCATTTTGTAAGATTGCGTTGCGTGTTTGCAGATCTTTTGAAGCAAAAATCGAATCGGGATGAAGTGAAACATCCAATTTGGCGGCCTTTTGAATGATGGAATCCTTTTGTCCGGGGGGATAGCTGTTGCGGAAAGAAAGATAGGCATAATTCTTCATCATTTTTCGATCGATCACGTTCACACTGTCCAATTCATACTTCATGGAGTCGATCGAATGCTTGAGTTGAGACAAATTTTTCGACACATAATTGCTTGAGGCGTTTCCTTCGATAGTGGCATCTTCGATACGATTGAAATTTGCATCAAATTCAATCAGCATCTGCTTTTTCGAAAAGTTTTCGCGACGATAGGGCACAAACTCCCGTTGCATGGAGGGTGATCCACTCTGAAAATTATCGAACTGTTGCCCGTGATACATGGTGAAAACAAGCGAAAGTTTGTCTTGAGACATTTTCATTTCCGCCGAATCGCAAACAATTACAACCATTTGATCAACACTACTTTTGGAAACATCGTAAATCATAACGTTGTAGAGCATTCCTGTATCGCGATTCTTCTTGTCGACAAAAATATTGTATCCGTCAATCCCTTTATAGAATACACCCTCAGGAATATCAAGTTCGGGCGATTTTTGTCGTATGGATATGAGCAGCGAATAAAATTTGGTTTGTATTGTGGGCATGGCATTGTTTTGGAAGAAAAAAGCACCCACACTAACAAACGTAATCAATACAATAAGCGGAGTCATGGTTCGAAAAAGCGATATGCCCGCCGATTTGATGGCAAGCAACTGCAAATCTTCGCCCATATTACCAAAAGTCATCAATGATGCCAGCAAAATCGATAAAGGCAATGCCAGTGGAATCAGATTGAGAGCAGCATACCAAAACATTTCACCCAGCACTTTCAACTCCAGTCCCTTTCCTACCATATCCGAAACATATTTCCACAAAAATTGCATCAATACCAGAAAAAGGCAGATCGCAAAAGTCATCAAAAAAAGTGGAAGGAAAGTTTGCAGAAGATAGCTGTCTAAACGTTTTATGTGGATTCTTTTGATCATCAATTCAAAACAAAATGCTCCGATTATTTTCGAATACAAAGATAATAATTTCGGATGGACAATGATATGATAAAGATGACAAAAAGAAAAATCGACAAACAACTTTGAAGTATTGCCTGTCGATTATTTGTTTATCGAATAAATCCAGTCAGATTCCCAATTTTCGTTTTAGTTCGTCAACTTGAGTTTCCCATAACGTAATTGCATCGCTTTTTTCCTCAGGAGTAGAGAAATCTGTGATCTCGAGTGTCAATCCACCTGACAGTTCGAGCTTATGGATCGCAAATTCGAAATAGGTCATATCTTGTTCTTCGTCGAGCCATCGAAATCGGATGACATTCATGGGTTTTGTGAATTGAACCAAAGCAATATCTTCGGATTTGCTCCATCGGAACAGATACTGATTATTTTCCTCATCAAACGAAACTTCATCGGCAAACCATTCAGAAAGTCCGTCAGGCATGCTGATCATCCTCCACAGACTGTTTTGACTGGCATTTCCCATCACAAATTCGATATGAAATTTTTCTTTCTCCATTCTTTTTTCTTTGGCCGCTCAATGTACGAATTTTTTTTGGAATAATTAGTGAAAGGCAAATGTCATTTTATAATCTTTGTCAACGAAATAAAAATAAAATGAGACCGAAACGATTTCAGAATCGGCCTCAATGAAAGTATTCATAAAAATTGCGTTTATTATTTCGCCGGTTTGTATTCCACAAAGGCTTCGATGGCTTCGTATGAAGCAAGACCCAATTTGCAGTAGGTGTCGGCAGTAGCGCGATTGCGTTCTTCCGAACGCTGCCAGAACAATCGTTCATCGTCGCCCAAGAATGGGGCACTTTCCATTTGCGACTGGTGCTTGAGAATGGCATTCCGCTTTTGGCGAAGCTCTTCGGGCGAAAGTGGAACAGCCATTTCGATATGATCGATCTCCCACTCCATCCATGCACCACGATACATCCAAATACGGCAATCTTCGAACCACGATTCGTCTTTCAGCAGATCCACAGCAGCCAACACTGCATCGAGGCAAACCTTGTGTGTGCCATGGGGATCGGCCAAATCGCCGGCAACATATATCTGATGAGGTTTGATAGTTTCGATGAAATCTTTGACGATCATTACATCCTTTTCCGAAATCGGATTTTTCTTAATCTGCCCCGTTTCGTAGAAAGGAAGATCAAGAAAATGCACATTCTGATCGGGCAACCCTATATAGCGATCGGCCGTACGAGCTTCTTCGCGACGAATCTGACCCTTGATGAACAAAACATCCGGCGTATCCGAATCTTCCTTTGTTTTTTCGTACATCAAATAATTCCTTATCTGATTATACTTCTCGAGAATCCGTGTATTTTCGGGATCAAACTTTTTACGTACGCTATTGATGACCGAAATGTATCGAATAACCTCTTCGTCGCCCACCGCAATGTTTCCCGAAGTTTCATAAGCCACATGTACTTCATGTCCCTGATTTACCAATCGTTGAAAAGTTCCACCCATCGAAATCACATCATCGTCGGGATGTGGACTGAAAATAATGACTCTTTTGGGATAAGGCTTTGCTCTTTCTGGACGATAAGTATCATCGGCATCGGGCTTTCCACCCGGCCAGCCGGTGATGGTATGCTGCAAATCGTTAAATATTTTGATATTAACATTATAAGCCGAACCGTAAATCGTCAAAAGTTCACTTAATCCGTAATCGTTATAATCTTTGTTGGTGAGTTTCAAAATCGGTTTGTCCACCATTTCACATAACCATACAATAGCCCTGCGAATGAGTTTGCTATTCCATTCGCAACTGGTGACCAACCATGGATGACTGATTCGGGTAAGATCGGAAGCTGAAGACAAATCGATAACTACTTCGGCATCAGGATGGGTCTGCAAGATGGAAGCAGGCATCGAATCGGCCACACTTCCTTCGACCACCTCCTTGATACTTTGGGCTTTTTGTTCGCCCCAGGCTATCAGTGTAATATGTTTCGCCTTCATCATATCGGCAATACCCATTGTGATAGCGCTCACGGGAACTCGATCGAGAGAGCCGAAAACGTTAACCGCATCACGACGCGAATCGCCATCAAGCATCACCAATCGAGTGGACGAATGGGGATTGCTTCCCGGCATATTGAATCCGATATTGCCTTTGCTACCAAGTCCCAACAGCAAATAATCCATTCCGCCGACTCGTTCGAGATCTTCATCAAACTTTCTACAACTTTCCATAATCATTTCTTTTTGAATGGAAGAGTCGGGCGAAAATATATTGCGAGGATCAATATCGATATGATCTAAAAAAGACTCTTTCAGCATGGCAATGTTGCTCGACGAAACTTCCGAAAGCGGATAATATTCGTAAGTATTGAAGACAACAAGATTACGGAAACTTACTTTATTTTCGCGATGCTGCCTCACCAATTCGGCGTATATATGCTGAGGAGACGAGCCTCCCGAAATGCCCATAACGAAATTTTGATTATTCTTCTGCTTTTCGAGCATACGACGGACAATGTCGTCTGCAATTTTTTGAGACGCCTGCACTAAATCCTCGTAAATAAGGGTCGGAATTTTCTCGAAACGCGTCAACGTAAATTTCTCAAAATCGTTTTGCGGATTGTAATACCGATTGGGAATTCGTTCGAGTGTGATTTTTGAACTTAAATCTAATCTCATTATCGTGACTTTTAGACATTTGTAATAAAAAATTTCCGGTCAAATGATAGCCTGCTTCCGAAACATTTTACAGAAGCAAAAGTACAAAAAAATACTTTTCAAACGACTTTAATTCGTTTTTAAATTTTTCTTGAAAAACCGTTAAAATATGTTTTAAAACGGCTTGAAAAAAGCAAAATGTAACAAAAAACAAATACGAGCCAAGTACGGCGCAAACACGACGCAAGTATGGAGCAAAGACGAGAGAAAAATATGCTGAAAAATGTAATGAAATGAAAATAATTATTAATTTTTCCCGATATCATCTTCACAGACAAATATACCCACGAATCTTACATCAAATCGACGACCGTGATGCCGGCACCTCCGAATTGCACATGTTCGTCGCCAAAATGGGCAACTCCGTTCACCGTTCGCAAATAATCGCGAATAATCTGTCGCAGGGCGCCTGTTCCTGTCCCGTGCAGAATGCGGACGCGCGAAATATTTAATTGAATGGCATCATCGATGAAATACATTACGGCCTGCAAAGCTTCGTCGCCCCGCATACCACGAACATCGATATCGGGTTTGAAATTCAATTTCTTTTCATACATCAAATCGCGCGTGTTCGACGATTTTTTTTGTTCTTTCTTTCGTTGATTGTTGCTGACACGCTCAAGTTTTTCCAAACTAACCGAAGATTTGATCATCCCGAAAGCCACTACAGCCTTTTTATCGTTTATTTCGAGAATTTCGCCCAACGTGGTTTGACCTTTCATGCGGACCACATCGCCAATTGTTAGAGGAATTGAACCCGATTCGTCAACTCGAACCTGTTTTTTTGATCGTAGCAAAACCTTTTTCCCCGTTTTAGATACGTCGGAAGAACTAAGATCGGAAGCCGCAACTTTTTCCTTAAACTCATTGAGTGACTGACGCACTTGCTTTGTCTTTTCCTTTTCGGCCTGTGTTTCACGAATTTGACGAATAGTTTGCTCGATTTTTACGTTCGTTTCCGATAATAACTTTTCGGCTTCTTCTTTGGCTTGCGCCAAAATCAGTTTTTTTTGGGTACTTATTTCATCCAAACTCGATTGATATTTTTCCGAAAGCTCTTCCATTCGTTTGCATTCACGACGAATTTCATCGCGTTTGCGTTCCCAATATCGTTTGTCGCGCGAAATATCCTGCAAATATTTATCCATATTGATATAATCGCTCCCGACAATTTCGGATGCTTCGGCAATCACCTCTTCGGGCAAACCTATTTTTCGGGCAATTTCCACCGCAAACGAGCTTCCCGGATTTCCAATGGACAACTGAAACAGAGGCTGCATCTCCTGTCTGTCATAGAGCATAGCCCCATTGATAACACCTTCGTGCTCGTTGGCATAATGCTTCAGATTCTGATAATGCGTGGTGATAATTCCAAAAGCCTTGCGTTCGTTGAAACGATGCAGTAGTGACTGTGCAATGGCAGCGCCGATTTGAGGTTCGGTTCCACTACCAAATTCATCGATAAGCAGAAGCGACTGTTCATTGCAGTTTTTCAAGAAAAACTTCATATTGTTCAGGTGCGAACTATAGGTCGAAAGATCGTTTTCGATTGATTGTTCGTCACCGATGTCGATGAAGATATCGCGAAAAATGCCGACACGCGAATTTTCTTTTAGTGGAATTAACAAGCCGCACTGCACCATGTACTGAAGCAATCCTGCGGTTTTGAGACAAACCGATTTGCCGCCGGCGTTGGGGCCCGAAATAATCAAAATTCGATTCGTTTCATCGAGCGTGATATCGAGCGGAACTACTTTTCGATTTTGTTTCAGAAAAGACAAATAAAGCAAAGGATGTACAGCTTGCACCCAATCCATCAAAGGCCTGTTTTCCAATGGAGGTTTGATGGCATTAATTTGCAGAGCCAATCGGGCTTTAGCTCGAATGAAATCTATTTCGGCCAAAAAATCGTACGAAACTGCCAAATCGGGCAAAAACGGGCGCAAATAGTCGGCGAACTCCGTCAAAATGCGAATAATTTCCCGTCGTTCCTCACTTTCGAGTTCACGAACGCGGTTGTTGGCTTCTACCACTTCCGAAGGTTCTATATATACTGTCTTACCGGAAGCCGACTCGTCATGCACAATACCTTTTATTTTTCGTTTGAAGGCTGGATTTACGGGGATCACAAGTCGTCCGTCGCGCATACTTGGCGACACATCCTTTTCTACCAATCCCTCCGATTGCGCTTTGCGCAAAATTGCATTCAACGTTTTGGAAATGCTTCCCATTGTAGAAGTGAGTTGACGACGAATGTCAGCCAATTCCTTCGAGGCATTATCCCGAATTTGACCGAAACCATCCAATATC
Source organism: Dysgonamonadaceae bacterium (assembly GCA_029975415.1). Classification (GTDB taxonomy): domain Bacteria; phylum Bacteroidota; class Bacteroidia; order Bacteroidales; family Dysgonomonadaceae; genus Seramator. The sequence continues at coordinate 23,346 of JARKPE010000054.1, forward strand.
CCGTCGATTTTTTTGATCATGTCAGGATATATGGCCACATTTTCGGCTAATTCCCGTAATTCAGGATAACGCGGCTCTTTTTCGTCGTCGCGACGCAAAAAAGCGACAATGCCATGAATGGTTTGCAAGGATCGGCGCAATTCGAATAACGTCTGCTGTTCAATCCAGGAACCCTCAATGCGAATACGCTTCAACATGGGGCGCACGTCAAAAAAATTGTCGGAAGGGAAAGCATCTTCCTCCTGCAAAATGCGGACAAACTCCTCCGTTTGCTTCAACCATCGTTGGATTTCGTCAAACGAAGAAGAAAAAGACATGCACTCCGTGCGCTCTTTGCCCAGCGTACTTAAGCACTGATCGATAATATATTGCCGAATTTTATGAAATTCGATTTTTTGTTCGAAATTGTCGGGGTATGTCACGTTCCTTCGCCTGTATTATAAATTAGGTTACAAAATTACATCAAATTATCGATTTATCTTTTTCGATATAATGCGAAAGCTCGTAAAACGATACTCTTTGTTTTTTGTTATTTGCAATTCGACGATTGGAAACAATGAGCGGAAAAGATTCAAAACTATTTTGAGTTTCCATCGTATGCCCATTTCAAATAGACGGCGCCCCAAGTGAATCCCGCACCAAAAGCAGTGAGAATAATATTGTCTCCTTTTTTCAGTTTCGACTCCCACTCCCATAAACAAAGAGGAATGGTTCCGGCGCTGGTATTGCCGTATTTTTCGATGTTTATCATTACTTTATCTCGCGACAATCCTATGCGGTCGATAGCTGCATCGATGATTCGTATATTGGCCTGGTGAGGAACAAACCAATCGACGTCTTCTTTGGAGAGATTGTTTTTTTGCATAATTTCAACAGAAACATCTGCCATATTCTTCACAGCATATTTAAAAACAGTCTTTCCATCCTGACGAACAGTATGTTCTTTTTTTTCGACAGTTTCGTGTGTGGCGGGAAATTTACTGCCACCTGCTTTCATTTGCAATGGTGCATACCCCACACCATCAGTGCGTAATATGGCATCCATTAAGCCGACATTTTCGGAGGAAGGTTCTATAAGAACAGCTCCAACAGCGTCGCCAAACAAAGGACACGTATTGCGATCGGAATAATTGGTTATAGACGACATTTTGTCTCCGGCCAAGAGGATAACTTTTTTGTATCGTCCGGACAGAATAAGGCCATTACAAACCTCGAGTCCGAAAATAAAACCAGAGCAGGCAGCCTCCATATCGAAACAGAAGGCATTTTTTATACCATTTGCTTCCGCAACTATAGAAGCAGCCGATGGAAAAATGTGGTCGGGTGTAGACGTAGCGAATATCAGAGCATCAATTTGTTCGGGTCGGGTATTGGTTTTACGAAGCAATTCGGCGACAGCAGGAGAACCAAGTTCGGACACCCCTTTGTTTTCACCCTTCAATATCCGACGTTCCTTGATTCCCACTCGCGTAGTAATCCATTCGTCATTTGTATCTACCATCGTGCTTATTTCATCGTTGGTAAGGATATAATCAGGGACAAAAGCCGAAATTCCGGTTATTGCTGCGTTTATTCTTTCCATCTATTACGCGTAATTTATTCTAAAAAAAAACCCGAAAAAACGTAAATGCGCTTTCTCAGGGTTTTGTTACTGTAAGCTCTTTGAGGAAGAGTTATTAAGCTGTAGCTGTTTTGTCGATAGCTAATTTTCCTCTGTAGTAACCACACTCACCGCACACGGTGTGATAAATGTGCCATGCTCCACAATTGGGACATATTGCCATTGTAGGCAATTTTGCATGGTCGTGCGAACGTCTTTTCCCCTGTCTTGCTGACGATTGTCTTCGTTTTGGATGTGCCATATCGTTATTGTATTATTTATGAATTGTTTAATTGTAATTCTCGTCAAAATTTATATCTTTAAGTACATCCCATCGAGGATCATTGGTTTCGGTAGTATCCTCAATATCGGTACTCTTACCATCATCAAAGTTATCCGTATCTTCCACATCGTCGGGATCGTTAGTATCCACGGCACGATGCTTCTGCAACTTTTTCGACATAGTTCGATTACATTTTCCCGGTTCGTGAATATGTTTCATCGGAATATCAAGAGCGATAAATTCGTAAAGAAACCAAGCTATGTTTATTTCTCCCTCCTCTTCCGGTATGACGATAATTTCATCGCTTTCTTCGGAATATTCTTTGCCGAATTTTACGATGAGATGATTGTCAGACTCAATTTCCTGATCCATATCATCGAGACAACGATCACAAGGAATCTGAATAATCCCATGAACGTGAAATTTGAAATCGAAAGTGGAAGACACTCTCTTGACGGAGAGTTCTACCTTCACGTTTCCTTTTTTTACCTCGTCGCCGTCAATAGCTTCGAAATATTTTCTATCCAACTGATACTCATAATTATGAGTCCCTGCAGAAAGATTTTTAAGGGGAATATTATATAAGCTGAATTTAGTCACCTTTTTTCCTCAAAATAAAGCGGTGCAAAGATAATAATTTTTTTCTTCTCGCCGTTTATATCTGCACTATTTTATTTCACATTGCTCCAAAACGTTTAAACCTTGCATTCTTCGGCAGCCTGCAGGACGATCTGCTGCATTTTGTCGAAATTTTCTTCGAGACTTTCGAGCAAACGAAATTGAGCTTTGGCTCGTATCAAATTGTGGTTGCCATATTCTATTTTATAATAGGTATCGCCATTTAGATAATCGGTAAGGAAACGAACGGTTTGCATGTAGGTGAGCAGCTTTGCACCGAAAGCAAGATTATCGATTTCGACGTCTGTGAGGAACGAAATGGCATTTTTCAAATAGCCTTTGGCGTAATTTTCGAAAATTTGAAGATTCACGCCTACTTTATCGAGATTTTTATCGTCTTCGGCGCCCGTATTAGCTCCTGTGCGAATAAAATCGCCAAAATCGGAGAAAACATATCCGGGCATTACAGTATCCAGATCAACTACACATAACACTTGCCCCTCGTTGTCAAACAAAATATTGTTGACTTTTGTGTCGCAATGATTGATTCGTTTCGGAAGTTTTCCTTCGCGATGAAGACGTTCGGGCAAGCACATTTCGTAAGCTCGGCTTTCAATTTCTTTAATAAGGTCGTCCACTTCCATAACGCGTCCCACTCGGTCGCGATTGACTGCTTGTCGAAACTCCTCAAGACGAAATTCCATATTATGAAAATTAGGAATAGTTTCGTGTAACGGATCTCCCGGAAGATCGGATAACATCTGTTGAAAATCGCCAAAAGCTATTCCGGCTCTATAGGCTAAGTCGGGATTGATTTCGTCGTAGCTTTTGCTATCGCGAATAAAAATAGTCATTCTCCAAAAGTTGCCATCTGAGTCTTCAACATATAATTTTCCTTCAAGTGTCGGAATAAGTGTCAACACTTTGCGGTCGATGTCCGTTTCGCCACGTTCGATCAATTTTTGGCGAATGTGCATGGTAACACGCAAAATATTGCTCTGCAATGCGGAAACATCTTTAAATATGGAATGATTGATGCGTTGCAGCACATACTCGTGATTTCCGTTTGTCACCTTAAACGAATCGTTGATGTGGCCGGCACCGAGAGGCTTTATTTCAATATTTTCCGAAAGGGGTACAAAATATGAAACAATGTCCTTCAGTTTTTGAACGTTTGGCATAAAATTACAGTATTTTTTAGTTATTATTTAATGTAGTCTTCTCATTCCATTTCGAGTTGTCCGAAAAATCGGGGAACATGAAAGTTCGGCTTTGGAGTAGAAATAGGATTCCAGCTCAAAAAATGCGGGTCATTGGTTAAATCGCCACATTTATAAAAGTTGGCTTTTAATATTTTTTGTGAAAGAGATTCTTTGGCAGCAAAACGCAACAGATGTTTCGGGATTTCGAGATACAGCGACCAATCGCTCACTTGATTTCCATTTTTTTCGTAGCGATGGATAATACTTGCATGACGAAAAACCGACGCCATTTCGTGTGGTGAAAATTTGATCGATTGTTCACGGCTTTTATGAAGCGATGCCAACAAAACACCATTGGCATTGCATTCGAAATTGCTATACAACGTAGATTCATTATCTCGTTGTACGAAAAATTCAACACAACTATCTTGCCACACCGGATCGAAGTCATTGGTACAAACCGTTCGCAACACTTCTCCAAAAACTTTATAAAGCAAAAACAACTGCTCTCCATCATGAGCTACATATACCGTTACTTGGAGAAATTTGGGGTAATCTTCTCTCCAATTGACGTTATCGATGTGTGCTTCGACACCCGCTTCATTAAGATATTTTATTCGGTCGAAAATATTATTTTGACTCGCAATGTGTTGACAGGGCACTTTCAGGATTTTCATCGAGTACAGAATGTTGGCTTAATGATTTGTGTATGGCACAAAGTTAGTGAATAAAAACAAAAACGGAAACCTTTATTGCAAAGGAATCCGTTTAAAAAAAAATTGTAAGCGGATTTATCGGTTGCGAATACTCATTTTCCCGATTTCGGAGTTCAACGAGTGGGCTTTAAGTAGTTTTTCGAGCGATAGATGCATTTTATAACACCAATAATGTTCAGGGTTTGCCGGAACATTGATTCGTTCGGCTTGATCATTCGGATTGCGTAATGATTCGTCAATCGACATCCAATCCTGCCATGGAAGGATTACCCACATTGCCGTAGAATCGAGGTGTTTGTGCAAGATCATCTTGCACAAATCGGGAGTACATTCTTCGGGAGCCTGACCTTGAAGATGAAGTACTGAGTTGAAATAAATTTGAGTAGCTTCCCTATTTTCTTTCCACCAGGCTCGGATTGGCGACATATCATGAGTAGATGTTGTACAAACCGACAAATAAGGCAAGCGAGCCAAATCTGAAAACCGAACATGTGGATTTTTTGGCATTCGCTGAATTTCCAAACTCAGAATCTTTAATTCATTCATTACCGAAGGCACGCAATCCGGAACCATTCCCAAATCTTCGCCGCATGCCATCATCGAAGTGGAGGAAATAAGTTCAGGCAATTTTTTCATCGCCTGTTCACGCCAAAAATAATTGTGACGGCGATAAAAAAAATCGTCATACAATTGATTGAAGGCATTTTTTGTGTTATCGTCCAGATAACGAAACGAATAAGTGTATTGTGCGGTGATGCGCGGATGAAATTTGTTAATTTCTATTCTGTCTCTCACAAACAATACTTCGGCGCACAAGGCCATCAACCCATCACGAATGCGTTTGTTTTTGTAAGTATCGACATTTGGAAAAAGATTTTTAATTTTCAACTGAGAATTGCACTCCTCACGGAGCTTAAAACTACCCTCACCTATTGTTTGAAGATAATTTATTTTCACTTCCTCGGCGAATTCTCCAAAAAAATCGGCGAGAAACTCTTCACGAATGAAAGGCTTCGTCATCCTGTTTTCGTCGAAAGGAATTCCTGCACGCCTAATTTCTTCGGGATAGTAAGGTAGTGCCGGGCTAAAATGACCAAGTAATCCGTTGACGGCATCGATAGGAATTTCCCAAATACGGAAGAAACCTAATATGTGATCGATTCGATATGCATCGAAATAGTCAGACATTTTGGTGAAACGTTTTTTCCACCAAT
>JARKPE010000055.1 GCA_029975415.1 Dysgonamonadaceae bacterium
CCCATGATCATACGCTGGTGAACCTTTCCCCGACTATCTCTGTAAGATTCACTCAAACGGAAGTAGACATACCTTTCGTCTTTCCCGTTTGCGTCTTTGCGATGTTTGATTACCGGTTTGAGAAACATGCCACAAAGTTGAACATTTTCTCGCCAATTATAAAAAAGCCGGGTGCCACACAATGGCACTTTTTCTTTCTCTACTCAAAAATTTAAAACGAATTAACTCCACAGAGCCAATTTCTTGCGGAAAAACGGTCTGTTTCTCCATAAAACCATCTAACTTTTGATTATTATTAACAATAAGGGAGCGGATACCCTGCAATGTGGGTTAAAATCGAAGTTATATAACCTTTCATTTCTCCTCTATATAAAAAAATGAGCTCTCACTCTAATTCTTGTGAGATAAGAAATGTTTGATTTTTTGTAACAAAACAATAGACGGCTAAACTCACGTTCGGCCGTCTATTCATCGTTTAAATATAAAAAAGAAAAAAGTTATTAGCAGTCTGCACTGTTGTTTAATTCAGTCAGTATTTTGTATCCTTATTTTAAGCCTTTATCCTTCAAGGGTAGTTCTCTTCGTGCTTATCTGTTTTCATCTCTTTATTCAGTGTATCCGAAAGTTTCGAAATGGATGCAAAGTCTATTTTCCCTGTTATTGTGATGATCGAAAGTTTCTCTTCATCATCCAAACCGATGAAAATCAGATCTTGTAATTTTTCGCTTTCTTCCTTGAAATAAATGTGGATTTTAGCATTTTTCTCGTTTAGCGAAACCAGCTCCTGATAGTCCTTAAATTCTTCCAATGCAAGATTATTGGCTTTTTTAAAATAAAGTCGCGAATCTCTTATATTGTCGCAAGTAATAATGCGGATACTATTCAGATTTCTGAACGTTTTTTTCAAATCCTCATCGTCGGTGTTTAATGCCATCTTTTCGAGCATCGATTTACCGATGTTTATATTATTCACCGGCCTTTTTTCCTCAATACATTTTTCGAGAAATTGTGTGACAAAATCGCCAGCCGAAAGGGATGCAACGGACAAAAGAAAAAATAATATTAACGCAGTTTTTTTCATGCTTTTTTATAAGTTGTTTTCGAGGGGCAAACTATTTGTAGATTTTTGATAGTTGGTATCAGGTTCAGTAATCGAATCCAATACTTCCCAGTCTAGATCTATTTTATTGAGTTCACGGATGCTTTCGATGGACGCTTCTTTTCCTTTTTGCAGTGCTTCCGAGAGTTTGTCTAAAGCGAAAGTGGCATGTTTCATAGCAGCATTGGGATCACTGTAGGTTTCGGCAAAATAATTTTTGTCGCTCTTGCCGATCATCTTGTATGCACCAAATGAAAGAGCTAATACGACTGCTACCGATGCAGCAATTCGCAGCGCCGGAACAAAAATGCGAATGGTGATATAATCGTTTTCCCTATTTTTTTGTCGGATTGCTTTCTTTAATTTTCTGTCAAAATCATCGTTTAATGTTGCACAGCGAAGTTTTTTCCGATATTGAAACAGTGCAGCATAAGATTTTAATTCATTGGCAACATCTTCTCCGGAAAAATATTTGGTTAAGATATCTTCTTCCTCGAGCGAGGTATCGCCATTCCAATATTTAACAAGCAATGTATTGATTTCTTCTGTAGGTTTCATTTGTTTAATTCCTCCAGTAATTCTTTTATTTTTCTCCTGGCTCTAAACAGGCTTACTTTTACCAATTCTTCACTCATATCGAGTGATTTAGCGATATCTTTATAACTCATTCCCTCGATTTCTCGGAGCTGAAAAACCATTCTTTGATTTTCCGAAAGCTTTTCCACACATCTGAAAATGATGTCTATCTGTTCTTTTTCAACAAATGCCGTATGCGGATTCTTTGTATCGATAAACATCATATTATCCATTTCTGCATTATATTTTTCGGCAGAACGTGCCGCCATAGATTCCAGCCGGTCAAACGAAAGATTTTTAATCGATCGATAACAATAAGCCTCCACATTATCTATTAATTCCCATTCATCTTGTTTGCTCCAGATCTTTAGAAACACATCTTGAACGATATCTTCTGCTTCTGTTCTGTCTTTCACAATACTCAAAGCAAGGCGGTATAGCTTGTCTTTGAGAGGCAGAACGGATTGATTAAAAATATCGCTATTCATTCTAAGATGACGGTTGACTGTTGAAAAAGTTACAGTAATGTGCAAAATTATTTGTTTTATTTCAATTTTTCATCAATAAAAAGAAAGTTGTATTTGGTGTTTTTTTATAAGCCGTATTGTTAATGTTGCCAAAATTTTGACAGGTCTTCCAACAGAGTGATATGATAGAATGGGCAGACAGTGAATGTATTCGATTAAAATATTTTTCAAAAACGATGAGTTTTGTTTGTATATCCCGTTGAATATTTGTAATTTTGTGCCGTTTTTAGCTGCAGAGCGTAAATAAAATGGCTATAATTTTTTGACATACTGATATTTGCGCTCACAGTAAACAATAGTCAAAGACAAAAAATTAAGAACAAAATAGATTAACAACAAAGTAGAAAAATGCCTACAATTCAGCAATTAGTAAGAAAAGGGCGTCAGGAGTTAACTGAAAAAAGCAAATCGCCGGCGTTGGATTCATGTCCTCAGCGCCGTGGTGTGTGTGTCAGGGTATATACCACCACACCTAAAAAACCGAATTCGGCTATGCGAAAAGTGGCTCGTGTACGTTTAACAAATTCAAAAGAGGTGAATGCATATATTCCCGGAGAAGGGCATAATTTGCAGGAACACTCTATCGTTATGGTTCGTGGTGGTCGTGTTAAAGATCTACCCGGTGTTCGTTACCACATTGTTCGAGGTACACTCGATACTGCCGGTGTAAACGGGCGAACACAACGACGTTCGAAATATGGGGCTAAACGTCCTAAACCGGGAGCGGCGACTGCAGCAAAACCGGGAGCAAAGAAAAAGTAAATCGCGTGATCGTTACTTTTAAATTTTAGTCTAAATTAAATTAAATTCGCTGTTGACATTTTTGGATGAGCTACTTTAAAGGTTGAGTAAATGATTCGGAGGAATTGTTGAAGACAGTAGATAGACAACCAAACAACACAAAAAAACAAAAACAATGAGAAAAACTAAACCTAAAAAAAGACAGGTATTGCCTGATCCGGTTTTTGGTGACGTAAGGGTAACAAAATTTGTTAACCACCTTATGTATGACGGAAAGAAAAGTATCTCGTACGATATTTTTTATTCTGCATTGAACACAGTGAAGGCTAAATTGCCTAACGATGAAAAGTCGGCTCTCGAGATTTGGAAAGCCGCTTTGGATAATATTACTCCCCAAGTTGAAGTTAAATCACGTCGCGTAGGCGGAGCTACATTCCAGGTGCCTACCGAAATTCGCCCCGATAGAAAAGAATCCATTTCGATGAAAAACCTCATTCTTTACGCACGCAAAAGAGGAGGTAAAACAATGGCCGACAAGTTGGCTGCCGAAATTGTGGATGCATATAATAACCAGGGTGGGGCATACAAGCGAAAAGAAGATATGCACAGAATGGCCGAAGCCAACAGGGCTTTCGCGCACTTCAGATTTTAATGAAATAAGGTAAAAAAGATGGCAAGAGGTTCAAAAGACATATTAAAATTCACTCGTAACATCGGAATCATGGCCCACATTGATGCCGGTAAAACCACCACATCTGAGAGAATCTTGTATTATACCGGTCTTACGCACAAGATCGGCGAGGTTCATGATGGTGCGGCCACGATGGACTGGATGGAGCAGGAACAAGAGCGAGGTATTACGATTACTTCGGCTGCGACTACTACGAGTTGGAAATATAACGACCAAACTTACAAAATAAATTTAATAGACACTCCGGGACACGTGGATTTTACGGTCGAAGTTGAAAGATCGCTGCGTATTCTCGATGGAGCTGTCGCTACTTTCTGCGCCGTAGGTGGTGTAGAACCTCAGTCCGAAACCGTGTGGCGTCAGGCTGACAAATACAAAGTTCCCCGCATAGGTTATGTCAACAAAATGGACCGTTCGGGTGCAAATTTCTTTGAAGTTGTGCGTCAAGTAAAAGAAATGTTGGGTGCAAATCCTTGTCCGATTCAGATTCCTATTGGAGCTGAAGAAAAATTCAGAGGAATTGTCGATCTTATCAGAATGAAAGCTCTTTACTGGCATGACGAAACTATGGGCGCGGATTACGATGTTGAAGAGATACCGGCAGAAGTGCAAGAAGAAGCCGAAGAGTGGAGAGAAAAAATGCTTGAGACTATTGCAGAATTCGACGATGTGCTGATGGAAAAATTTTTCGATGATCCATCTACGATCACGGAAGAAGAAATCAAAAGAGCCCTTCGTAAAGCTACTCTTGAAATGAAGATAAACCCGATGATATGCGGCTCTTCCTTTAAGAACAAAGGAGTTCAACCTCTGCTCGATGCGGTTTGTGCTTATCTGCCAAGTCCGGAAGATACTGAAGCTATTGTAGGAACTGATCCTCGTGATCCGAGCAAGCAAGTTGTTCGTCATCCCGATCCCAATGAACCATTATGTGCTTTAGCATTTAAGATAGCAACAGACCCTTATGTTGGTCGTTTGTGCTTCTTCCGCGTTTATTCGGGAGAATTAGAAGCAGGTTCTTACGTATATAATCCTCGTTCCGATAAAAAAGAGCGTATTTCTCGTTTGTTTCAGATGCACTCCAACAAACAGAATCCGAAAGAATTTATTGGATGTGGAGATATAGGTGCAGGTGTAGGGTTCAAGGATATTCGTACGGGTGATACGCTTTGCGACGAAAATCATCCCATCGTTCTCGAATCGATGGATTTTCCCGATCCTGTTATCGGTGTTGCAGTCGAACCGAAGACTCAGAAAGATCTCGACAAATTGTCGAACGGATTGGCTAAGCTTGCCGAAGAAGATCCGACATTTACTGTAAAAACCGATGAGGAAACCGGACAGACCGTAATTTCCGGAATGGGTGAGCTTCACCTGGAAATTATCATCGATCGCTTGAAACGCGAATTTAAGGTAGAATGCAATCAAGGTCGCCCTCAAGTGGCATATAAAGAAGCAATTACAAAACCGGTTGAATTACGCGAAGTGTATAAAAAACAGTCGGGAGGTCGCGGAAAGTTTGCCGATATTATTGTTCGCGTAGAACCGGCAGATAAAGACTTCGAAGGTGAACTGCAATTTGTTGACGAAGTGAAAGGCGGTAATATTCCGAAAGAATTCATACCTTCCATACAGAAAGGATTTCAACGAGCGATGAAAAATGGTATTCTCGCAGGTTATCCTTTAGACAAACTTAAGGTTACCGTTTTAGACGGTTCGTTTCACCCGGTTGACTCTGATCAGCTTTCGTTCGAAATTTGCGCCATACAGGCATTTAAATCGGCTTCCGAAAAAGCTGCTCCGGTGCTTTTGGAACCGATAATGAAAGTAGAGGTTGTTACTCCAGAAGAGAGTATGGGTGATGTCATTTCGGACTTGAACAAACGACGTGGACAAATCGAAGGAATGGAGTCGAATCGTTCGGGAGCCCGAATCGTAAAAGCCAAAGCCCCGCTTTCGGAAATGTTTGGTTACGTAACCGCATTGCGCACAATAACATCCGGTCGTGCAACATCTACTATGAGTTTTTCGCATTATGAAGAAGTATCATCTTCGATTGCAAAACAGGTTTTGACCGATGTGAAAGGACGTGTTGATTTGATTAAATAACAAATAATTATTTATATGAGCCAAAAAATCAGAATCAAACTGAAATCTTACGATTATAGCCTGGTGGATAAATCGGCTGAAAAAATCGTAAAAACAGTAAAGGCTACGGGCGCCGTTGTTAGTGGTCCGATACCGTTGCCCACTCACAAACGTGTTTTCACGGTAAACCGCTCGACGTTTGTGAACAAAAAATCGCGTGAACAATTTGAGCTTTCTTCTTTCAAACGCTTGATCGATATCTATAGCTCTACTGCTAAAACGGTGGATGCTTTGATGAAGCTCGAATTGCCGAGCGGTGTAGAAGTAGAGATTAAAGTGTGAGAATCAAAAGAGTAGAAATAATAAAACGCAAGACTACAAGACTCAAAACTTGTGTTTTAACTTTTAGTCTTTCGAATTTTGAATAATAAATAATTAAACAACAGAGAAATGCCAGGATTAATTGGAAAAAAAATCGGAATGACATCCGTTTTCAGTGCTGATGGAAAAAATATTCCATGCACTGTTATCGAAGCAGGTCCTTGCGTGGTTACTCAGGTAAAAACCGTCGAAAAAGACGGTTATGACGCTATTCAGCTTGGGTTTGAAGACAAAAAAGACAAACATACAACCAATGCCGAAAAAGGTCATTTTAAAAAAGCAGGAGTTAACCCCAAGAGACACTTGGCCGAGTTCAAAGGATTTGGTAACAGCTACAAAGCCGGAGCCGAAATCACTGTTGATCTTTTCAGTGACGCTGTATATGTTGATGGTATAGGTACTTCCAAGGGAAAAGGTTTCCAAGGAGTTGTGAAACGTCACAAATTTGGCGGAGTGGGTCAGTCCACTCACGGACAGCATAACAGATTACGTGCACCCGGTTCTATCGGAGCATGCTCATTTCCTGCAAAGGTTTTCAAAGGAACTCGTATGGCCGGACAAATGGGTAATGAACGTGTAACAGTTCAGAATCTTCAAGTTATTAAAGTAATTCCTGAACACAACCTTTTATTAATCAAAGGTTCTGTACCAGGATGTAAAGGTTCAATCGTCGCAATAGAAAAATAAAATGGAATTAAGCATATACAACATCAAAGGAGAGGTAACGGATAAAAAGGTGACACTCGACGATTCCATTTTCGGAATTGAACCCAATAATCATGTTATCTGGTTGGATGTAAAACGCTACATGGCCAACCAACGTCAGGGGACACACAAATCGAAAGAGCGTAGTGAAATTTCGGGAAGTACCCGTAAACTTATCCGTCAAAAAGGAAGCGGAGGAGCTCGCCGTGGCGATATCAACTCTCCGGTTTTGGTAGGTGGAGGGCGTGTTTTTGGCCCCAAGCCGAGAGACTACAGCTTCAAACTCAATAAAAAGGAAAAAACTTTGGCTCGAAAATCAGCACTTTCGCTGAAGGCTCAAAATAACGCAATCGTTGTTGTGGAAGATTTTGATTTCGAAACTCCTAAAACAAGGCAATTTTCCGAAATATTGAAGAATCTGCAACTTGCTGATAAAAAGCTGCTTTTCGTTTTGCCGGGTCAAAATAAAAACGTATATTTGTCGGCTCGAAATTTGCAGAAAGTAAATATCGTAAGTGCCTCTGATATAAATACATACAAAATTATGGACTGTGCGGAAATCGTATTTACTGAATCTTCTATCGCAGCCATCGGAAATTTGTTTAATGCATAAGGAGACAAAAACATGGGAATAATTATTAAACCAATATTCACAGAGAAGCAAACAGCGATTACTGATAAATTTCCGAATCGCTTTGGCTTCATTGTTGTTCCGAAGGCGAACAAGGTTGAAATCAAAAATGCGGTTGAGCAGATGTACAACGTTCATGTTGAAAGTGTAAATACATCGCGATACGATGGTAAGCTTAAAAGTCGTTACACTAAATCGGGTGTTATTGAAGGACGCCAACCATCGTTCAAAAAAGCCATCGTTACTCTGAGAAAAGGAGAAACGATTGATTTATTCAGCAATATCTAAATAAAAATGGGAATACGTAAATTAAAGCCCACAACACCGGGGCAAAGACACAAGATTATCGGTACATTTGATAATATCACTGCAAGTGAACCGGAGAAATCTCTCGTAGTCGGGAAAAAAAGCACGGGTGGTCGTAACAATCAAGGAAAAATGACGATCGCCTACAGAGGAAACGGCCATAAAAGGCGTTTCAGAATTATCGACTTCAAGAGAACAAAAGATGGTATTCCGGCCGTTGTAAAAAGTATAGAATATGATCCTAATCGATCGGCACGTATTGCATTGCTCTATTATGCCGATGGCGAAAAGACTTATATTCTTGCACCTAACGGACTGGAAGTAGGAACCACAGTGATGTCGGGACCTGAAGCAGCTCCCGAAATAGGAAATACATTGCCGTTGGCAAAAATTCCTCTTGGAACGGTCATTCATAATATAGAATTGCGACCGGGACAAGGTGCAAAAATGGTGCGTTCGGCAGGAACATTCGCCCAGCTGGTGTCGCGTGAAGATAATTATGCGATCATCAAAATGCCTTCCGGCGAAGTTCGTAAAATTCTTGCTACATGCAAAGCTACGGTAGGAAGCGTTGGTAATTCGGACCATGCTCTTGAAAAATCAGGTAAAGCAGGTAGATCGCGTTGGCTCGGTCGCCGTCCTCACAATCGCGGTGTTTCGAAAAATCCGGTTGACCATCCAATGGGTGGAGGCGAAGGTCGCGCTTCGGGAGGTCATCCACGTTCTGCAAAAGGTTTGTATTCGAAGGGCTTGAAAACTCGAGCTCCAAAAAAACAATCTTCGAAATACATTATCGAAAGAAGGAAGAAGAAATAATCTGATTAATTAATTTCAAAACTATGAGTAGATCACTTAAAAAAGGTCCGTATATCAATCTGAAATTGGAAAAGAAGATTAACGCCATGAACGAGAGCGGTAAAAAAACCGTTGTCAAAACTTGGTCGCGAGCTTCAATGATTTCTCCCGATTTCGTAGGTCATACCATAGCGGTTCATAACGGGAATAAATTTATTCCTGTTTATATTACCGAGAATATGGTTGGGCATAAGTTGGGCGAGTTTTCGATGACCCGAACATTCCGTGGACATGCCGGAAATAGAAAGAAATAAGAAATCGGGCACAAAATAAAATATAAACAGAAAAAACATGAGTGCTAGAAAAAGAATATCAGCCGAACAACGAAAAGAAAGCCGCAAAGATGTAGCGTTAGCCATTTTAAACAATGTTCCCAGTTCTCCCCGTAAAATGCGCTATGTTGCAGATATGATTAGAGGCATGGAGGTGTTCAAAGCATTAGGAGTGCTTAAATTTTCAAATAAGGAAGCTTCGAAGAAAGTTGAAAAACTTTTGCTTTCGGCCATTGCAAATTGGGAACAGAAAAACGAACGCAAGGCAGAAACAGGTGAACTTTACGTAAAG
>JARKPE010000067.1 GCA_029975415.1 Dysgonamonadaceae bacterium
GGCAACTTTCCCGTAATCGCCTTCGCGTTCGGCTCTTTCGGCTTGGAACTTGGCATCCTCTATTTCTATTTTTGCCTGCTGTATTTTGTTGATCAATTCCTTTTCGGCCTGCCATTTAGCTTTATATTCTGCTTCTTCGGCTTTTAAATCTTCAATTTGCTTGGTGAGCTGCTGCTCTTTTTGCACATCGTTTTCGCGACGAATAGCCTCGCGCTCAATTTCAAGTTGTTTGATTTTACGCATGATTTCATCCAGTTCCTCGGGAACGGAATCCACCTCCATCCGAAGTTTGGCAGCCGCTTCATCCATCAAATCGATAGCTTTGTCGGGCAAAAACCGGTCGGTGATATACCGATGCGACAATTGAACGGCAGCAATGATGGCTTCGTCTTTGATGCGCACCTTGTGATGATTTTCGTATTTCTCTTTCAATCCTCGAAGAATAGAGATAGAATCGGCCTCACTTGGTTCGTCCACCATTACACTTTGGAAACGCCGTTCGAGAGCCTTATCCTTTTCGAAATATTTCTGATATTCGTCGAGTGTAGTTGCTCCAATAGCTCGAAGTTCGCCCCGTGCCAGTGCAGGTTTCAGTATATTGGCAGCGTCCATAGCTCCTTCGCTCTTTCCTGCTCCCACCAATGTGTGAATCTCATCGATAAAAAGAATAATTTCGCCCTCGGACTTGATAACTTCATTTACGACCGATTTCAATCGTTCTTCAAACTCGCCTTTGTATTTGGCGCCGGCAATCAAAGCCCCCATATCGAGCGAGAATATTTGTTTGGTTTTCAGGTTTTCGGGAACATCGCCTCGAACGATACGATGAGCCAAACCTTCGACGATAGCCGTTTTACCGGTTCCGGGTTCACCAATAAGAATAGGATTGTTTTTCGTGCGACGACTCAAAATTTGAAGTACACGGCGTATTTCTTCATCACGACCGATCACAGGATCGAGTTTGCCATTACGGGCACTGTCTGTCAAATTAATGGCATATTTGCTCAATGACTGATAGGTGTCTTCGGCAGACTGACTGGTAACTTTTTCGCCTTTTCGTAATTCCCGAATCGCTTTCTCGAGTTCATTTTGTGAAATTCCCTGTGATTTCATCAAGTCTGAAATGGTACTTTTTTCGCTTACAAGCGCCAATAAGAGATGTTCGAGAGAAACATACTGATCTCCCATTTTTGAAGCGAAATCGTTAGCTTTTTGGAACACGGAATTGGTCTCGCGACTCAACATCGGATCGCCTCCCGAAACTCGGGGATAACTTTCGATTTGTTTGTCCAATCCTGCTTCGAGTAAGCGAATGTTAACCTCTAATTTTTGGAATAGATAATTCGTAACATTTTCGCCAACCAACATCACCCCCTTGAGCACATGACCGGGTTCGATCATCTGTTGTCCGTTTGCCTGAGCCAAATCGATGGCTTTTTGAACGGCTTCTTGTGCTTTAATAGTAAAATTATTGAAGTTCATATTTTAATCGATTTATTAGCAAATTTATAGATAAGTAAGAATCGAGATTCTTATTCTCCGAATAGCGCCGGATCTACAAAAGTCTATTCGAATTACCTGATTCTTACATCCTATTGATCTCAAAATGTTTGCCAAACAATATAGATATGACTTTTTGGCAGATTTTTCTCTAATAAATTAAAAAGAATGGAAAAAAGTTGTAAACCGTAAGAATAAATTACTTTAAATCAATATAAATTGATCAAAAAAAGAAGATATACTTTCCAAAATTTATATATTTGTCGTTTGTGGATATTTTTGAATAATGGTGGGAATGGAAAACAATAAAACTCACATACTACAACTTACAAACGAGCAACTGTTGGAACGTTTCCAAACGGAAGACAAAGAAATATATTTTGACGAACTATTCAAAAGATACATTCCATTGCTTTATGGTTTATGCCTCAAGTTTTTAAAAAATAGCGAAGAAGCAAAAAATGCAGTAATGGAAATTTACGAAGAAGCGAGCACAAATCGTTCCCTCTACATCATCAAAAATTTTCATGATTGGCTCTATACTATTGCCAAAAATCATTGTTTGCACGAGATGCGTAAAAGTAACAGTCGTAGGTTTGCGGAATTAGTGGATGATAAGGTGAATTTTGAAAAGGAATTTACCCTTTTCGATGGCAATCGGTCGTCGGAAGAAGAAAAAGCGCTGAGTGTTTGTCTGAAAAAGTTGAATGAAAAACAACGAAAATGTCTGGAATATTTTTACCATGATCATAAGTCATATGCCGAGATTGTTGTGATGACCGGAAATACACTTGCAAAAGTGAAAAGTTATATAATTACCGGGAGGCGCATTTTGGAAAGATGTATGGTAAAAGAATTGAAGAAAACTGAAAAAGAGGATTGTGAACAACAATAAATTGCAGAAAAAGTTATAGCGTTGGATTTGAAAGATTACATATCGAATCGCGAAGGTGAAGAGGCTAATCAACTCGAACGTCAATCGATGAATGACCCTTTTCTTCGTGATGCTATTGACGGATTTGATTCCGTCGAGGGAAATCATCTTTCGACAATTCATAAACTTGAAGAACAAATAGAAGGGAAAAAAGAAAAAAAATCGATCAAATCCCGTCCATGGATTTGGATTGTTGTATTGATCACAGCTTTATGCGCTGCGTCGCCTTTTTTGTGGAAAACAATTCGGCAAACT
>JARKPE010000073.1 GCA_029975415.1 Dysgonamonadaceae bacterium
TTCGGCCGTGAAATTATAATCGACAATCGATGGAAAATATTCTACAAGAAAATCATTCACCACCATACCAATATCTGTCGGAACAAGTTTTCCCTTATCGATTGCCGTTTTCTCTTTTTTATCGCTATCCTGAATTTTTCCGTTTTTAAGCGTCAATATATTATATGTTCGAGGTTCTTCCTCCACATTTCTTTTTTCGACATATCCACGATTGAGGATGGTAGAAATGGTAGGAGCATACGTTGATGGACGTCCTATACCCAATTCTTCCATCTTGCGAACAAGCGAAGCTTCGGTGTATCGCGGAGGATGTTGCGTAAAACGCTCAGTGGCATTGGTTTCTTTCATGGCAAGTGCCTCACCTTTTTTCATCGGTGCAAGCAAGCCACTCTCGTTGTCAGCCTCTTCGTCATCGGTTCCTTCGATATAAACACGCAGAAACCCGTCAAACTTCACAACTTCACCTGTTGCCACAAATTTACCGTCGGCGTTCGAAATATCAATGCTGACCGTCGTTTTTTCGAGTTCGGCATCAGCCATTTGCGAAGCAATCGTACGTTTCCATATAAGGTCGTAAAGGCGTTTCTCCTGCGCTGTTCCGTCAATATCCTGTTGATTGAGATAAGTAGGGCGGATAGCCTCGTGCGCTTCCTGTGCACCCTTGGCTTTGGTAGTGAATTGCCGCGTTTTTATATAACGGTCGCCATACAATTCTTTAATTTCGGATTTCGCCGAATTGATTGCCAATGAAGAAAGATTGACCGAGTCGGTTCGCATATAAGTTATTTTTCCCGATTCGTAAAGTCGTTGTGCCACCATCATCGTTTGTGCAACCGAAAAGCCGAGTTTTCGCGATGCTTCCTGTTGCAGGGTAGATGTTGTGAAAGGTGCTGCGGGTGAACGTTTGGTGGGTTTGGTGACGATCTCACCTACTGTGAAAGTTGACGATTTCAATTTTTCGAGCAACGCCAACGCTTCAGCCTTAGTTTTGAGGCGTTTATTGTATTCGGCTTTTATTTCGTAAGTTTGTCCGCTTTCTTCCTTGACAAAAATGGCGACAATACGATAAGAAGCTTCCGATTTGAAATTCTGTATTTCGCGCTCGCGCTCCACTATCAGCCTCACGGCAACCGATTGCACCCTGCCTGCCGAAAGCGCCGGTTTGATTTTACGCCATAGCACAGGCGACAATTCAAACCCTACGATGCGGTCGAGCACACGACGTGCCTGTTGGGCATCTACCAGATTCTGATCGATTTGACGTGGATTTTCGATAGCCGCAAGAATGGCCGGTTTGGTAATTTCGTGGAAAACAATTCGCTTCGTATCTTTATTTTTCAGACCCAACACTTCGTACAAATGCCACGAAATGGCTTCTCCTTCGCGGTCTTCATCGGATGCGAGCCATACAGTGTCTGCATTTTTTGCCGCTTCCTTCAGTTCGGAAACCACCTTCTTTTTATCAGCGGGTATTTCGTATATCGGAGTGAATTGATGTTCGATGTCGATACTAAAATTTTTTTTCTTCAAATCGCGAATATGTCCGTAGCTCGACATGACATGAAAATCTTTTCCCAAAAATTTTTCGATTGTCTTTGCTTTTGCGGGGGATTCAACGATGACCAAATTTTTTGCCATTCGATTCCTTTTTCTTTTTTTTACAAGTAGTTTATGCTACTTTCGGGTGCAAAAGTAGTAATTTTGGATTATTCGCACCTAATTTTTCGATAATTAAGTAAAATATTCGCTTCTAAAGCTATTCATTTGTCGGATTCAGCACTTCCACGCCATAAATGGCCGACAGCTCCGATGAAAGCTTTGATGAAAGCGATCTGCGAATACGCAATTGCATGCGACAATCTTCGGCAAATTGTTGTTCCCATTGCACTTCGTCAAACTGTTTGAGAACACGCATCACTTCATTCAGCACCTCATAACCGAAACGAATGGACAGCGCATCGTCCACCGTTTTCTGCACAATACGGGCTTTGGATATAGCCAAAGCTGCCGCCTCACGATAGGCTTTGATAAGTCCCGAAGTTCCCAGGAGTGTGCCTCCAAAATATCTCACCACAACAATCATTATGTCCGTCAGTTCTGCCGAATTGATTTGCCCCAGAATAGGTCGGCCTGCCGTGCCGGAAGGTTCTCCGTCATCGTTCGAACGATAATCGGCACGTTCCCAACCCAACATATAAGCCCAACATACGTGACGCGCATCGAAATATTTTTTTCGGATCGATTCAATCATTTGCTTTGCTTCATCTGCCGATTCCACATGCAAGGCAAACGACAAAAATTTGCTCTTCTTCTCGGTTACAATGGCTTCGCCCGGTTGATCGACGGTGAGATAAGTATCTGTCATTGACTTTTGAGTTGTCTCTGAAAGTTGCATTCCTAACGACAAAAGTACAAAATTAATTGTTGGCTTCTTATTTACAGAATTGGTGAATAGAGTTAATTCGGACATATTTTTCGATAAAACTATCCAAAGAAATGGCTTTTTCATTATTTTTAGGGCTTAAAATACAGAATGCATTAGCAAATTCATATCCATGAATCGATTTATTTTTATCATTTCTGCAATTTTTTTGCTATTTCAAAGTTGCGAAAGTAAGAAAAATGGAATTATCATGACTGTCAATGGCCCGATTCCTTCCTCCAAAATGGGTCTAACACTTACGCACGAGCACGTGCTGGTCGATTTTATCGGTGCTGATAGTTTTAGTGTTTCCAGGTATAACAGAAGCGAAGTTATCTCTAAAGTCCTTCCTTATCTTCAAGAAATAAAAAATTTGGGATGCGTTACCTTTATTGAATGCAC